>CAVDXJ010000449.1:0-2037 GCA_963612765.1 Oscillospiraceae bacterium | reverse complement strand
CGCCAAGGCGGGCGGCGGCGTCTATTTCAGGATGACACGCTTCAACCTTACCTCCAAGGACGGCAAGGCCTATATCTCGAACAACACGGCGTCCGCCTCCAGCCGCATCAACGAGAAGTTCGACCAGTCCGGCGGCGGCATCCACGTCGACCAGGTGAAGTCGTACCCCAACGTGGGCCTGATCGAGA
The DNA here is from genome assembly GCA_963612765.1 of Oscillospiraceae bacterium. Classification (GTDB taxonomy): domain Bacteria; phylum Actinomycetota; class Coriobacteriia; order Coriobacteriales; family Atopobiaceae; genus Paratractidigestivibacter. Next base: position 1,849 of record CAVDXJ010000449.1, on the reverse strand, counting down.
ACATCACCGTCAGCGGCAACTACTCGGCCTACGACGGCGGCGGCATCGAGCTTGACCAGGAGCACATCACCATCCGCGGCTGCACCATCAAGGACAACTGGTGCAAGTACGAGGGCGGCGGCATCTACGACTGCAACGACGACAACCTGCTGGAGGACTGCGCCGTCACGGGCAACGCCTGCAGCGTCGACAGCGGCGGCAACTACGAGGGCGGCGGCGTCTTCGTGTGGCACAGCTACGACCTCAAGCTCAAGGGCACCTGCGTGATCAAGGGCAACACCCGCGGCAAGGGCACGGGCAACGCCGACGACGTGATGCTGCGCGAGAACTGGGGCGGCTCGGCCAAGGCCTACATCAAGGGAAGCCTGTCCAAGGGCTCCACCGTGGGCGTGCGCACCGGCTACACGAGCGACCGCCGCGTCGCCAAGAGCTTCACCCCCGAGACCAAGGACTGCCTGTTCTACGACCTGGACGGCTACTACGTGAGCTACGGCAACGACGAGGGCGGCGACGCCTGGCAGCGCCACGTGAGCAAGGAGTTCTCCGCCAAGGTCGACGGCGAGGAGAGGGGCCGCTACGGGCAGGGCGCGGCCGTGGCCCTGGTGGCGCCCGTCCTCAAGGGCGACAAGGTCTTCTGGTACTGGGACACCGAGCGCACGAGCGGCCTGAACCCGGTGGGCGACTACATCGCGGGCGCCGCCAGGTACAACAACGTCCTCAGCTTCAAGATGCCTCAGAACGACGTCGACGCGCGGGCCTACTACGTCAACCGCGCCGAGAAGGCCGAGGTCAGGATCGAGGCGCCCGTCGCCGGGCGGGCGCTGCCCGCCACGGCCAAGGTGCGCCGCGACGACAACGGCTTCGGCGGCAACGGCTGGGTCGAGGCGACCGTGACCTGGCACGAGGTCGTCGGCGGCGAGGCGTCCGCCGCGGCGGCGTCCGGCGCGGCCAAGCCCGGGACCACCTACCGGGCGACCGTGGCCTGCGCGGGCGACCGTGGCCAGGCGCTCTACTTCGACGCCTCCATGACCTGGGGCCGCGTCAAGGTCACGACCGGCGACTCGGACCAGGGTTGCGTGCCCGAGGCCGCGTCGGTCGACGCCGCGACCGGCGCCCTCACCGTCGTCACGCAGGGCTTCAGGACCGCCGGCGAGAGGCCCCAGGCCGGGGACGGGAAGGTCTGCGTCAAGATGGTCGACGGCGGCCTGGCGGCCGGGCTGGGCGGAGCGCCCGGGGCCTCCGAGGTCGCCGCGCTGTCCGGCGACGGGGAGTCGCGGGCCGCGGACGACGTGCTTGGTAGCCAGGACGTCTCTTTCGCCGAGGGCTCCGGCAGCGTGACCGTCGCCGCGCCCGCCGTGGAGGGCTACAACTTCTGCGGCTGGCGGGGCGTGCCCGACGGCGTCGAGTACGACGACACCGCCGGCCACGTCACGATCCCCGAGGACAGGCTCGCGGGCCTCGAGCTCACCGCCGTCTACACCCCGGTCGTGACCTCCGCCGCCGTTGGCATGGACGCGCCCGAGGCCGGCAAGCCCCTTGCCGCGACGGCCTCCGACGTCAAGGTGGCCTGCTCCGACGCCGGCGGCACCGAGGTGAGCTTCGCCGAGCTTCTGGGTGTCGACGGCTTCAAGGTGACCTGGTTGCCCGCGGCCGAGACGGCCGGCTGCTCCGCCGCCTACGCCGCGCTGGTCGAGCTCGCGGGCGGGGCCGAGGACCTGGTCGACGTCGAGAAGGTCGTCGCGACCGGCGCGACCGTTGCCTGCAACGGGACGGCGGCGACCGCCGCCGGCTTCACCGTGGTCGACGGCAAGCTCTGCCTGGCCCTTTCCTTCGCCGAGACCCGCGCTGC
>CAVDXJ010000448.1:0-2207 GCA_963612765.1 Oscillospiraceae bacterium | reverse complement strand
CGGGCGGCGGGGCCGACAAGGGCGTGCGGCTGGTAGAGCTCCTCGAGGAAGTCGATCTCGTCGGCGGAAAGCTCAACGTCAAGCGCCTTGACGGCCGCGTCCACGCGCTCGGGCTTGCTGCAGCCCACGATGGGCGCCTCGACGCCGCGCGCCCAGTGCCAGGCGAGCGCGATCTCGGCCATGGTCACCTCGTGGTCGGCCGCGACCTTGGCCACGCGCTCGATCACGGGCATGTCGATGGCGCGGTCGTGGTCGTACTTGTTGACCATGGTGGTGTCGGTCGTGCCGCGAACGCTGCTGCTTTCCCAGGTTGGGCGGGTGAGGTGGCCGGACGCCATCGGGCTGTACGGGGTGATGGCCATGTCGTACTGACGGCAGACGGGGATCATCTCGCGCTCGTCCTCGCGGTAGAGCAGGTTGTAGTGGCACTGCATTGAGGTGAACTTGGTCCAGCCGTTGGCGTCCGCCGCGACCTGCATGTTGTGCAGCTGGTAGGCGTACATGGCGCTGGCGCCGAGGGCGCGGACCTTTCCGGCGCGCACGAGCTTGTCGAGGGCCTCCATGGTCTCCTCGATTGGCGTGTCGTAGTCGAAGCGGTGGATGATGTAGAGGTCCAGGTAGTCGGTGCCGAGGCGCTTGAGGGAGCCTTCGATCTCGCGCTCGATGGCAGCGGCGGAAAGGCCACCCTCGTTGAAGTGGACCTTGCTGGCAATGACGACATCATCGCGGGCAATGCCGAGGTCGCGCAGGGCGCGGCCGATGTACTCCTCGCTCGTGCCGAAGCTGTAGCAGTTGGCCGTGTCGATGAAGTTGATGCCATGGTCGAGCGCGCGCTTGATGACGGCGCGGGTGTCGTCGGGGCCGATGGTCCACTGGTGGAAGTCGGCGCTGGCCTCGCCGAAGCTCATGCCGCCGAGGCAGAGCTTGGAGATCTTGATGCCGGAGTGGCCAAGGGTCGTGTACTGCATGGTTGCCGCCTTTCGTCTTGTCGGCTTTCCTTTCGACATCAAGATTACGAGCGGGGTGCGGCAATGTTAAATGCTTATACTGACTAGTTGGATATACGGATTACGAATGTCTAGACCGAGAGGAACCTTTCATGGAACTCCGTACCCTGCGTTACTTCCTCGCCGTCGCGCGCGAGGAGAACATGACCGAGGCGGCGAACGTCCTGCACGTGACGCAGCCGACGCTTTCGCGCCAGATTGCCGATTTGGAGCGCGAGCTGGGTGTGGCGCTGTTCGAACGGACGAACCGCTCGTGCTCGCTCACGGGAGAGGGCATGCGCCTGCGCCAGCGCGCCGAGGAGATCCTCTCGCTGGTGGAGCAGGCGCAAGCCGAGCTTTCCGACGACGCGGGCGCGCTTTCGGGCGTCATCCGCATCGGTGCGGGCGAGACGCAGGCCATGCGGTTCGTGCTGCAGGTTTTCGCCGGCCTTCGCCGGGATCATCCAGGCGTGACGGTGGAGCTCTTCACCGGCAACGCCGATGCGGTGGAAGAGCGTCTGGAACGGGGCCTGCTCGATTTCGCGCTGCTTATCGAACCCGTTAACCTTGATAAATATGAATGGCTGCGCATGCCCGGCTTCGACAGGGTGGGCGTGGCCGTGTCGGCGGAAAGCGAATGGGCGAAGCTCGAAGGCGCGACACCGTCGGACGTGGCGCGCATGCCCCTGCTTCTAAGTTCGCGCACGTCTAACAAAGCCGTCGACCTTGAGGCCTGGTCTGACGGGGCGTTCTCGATCGAAGACCTCGACGTGGTGGGCCGCTTCGACCTACTGGGCAACGCCGCTCACTTGGTGCGCACGGGCGAGGTTTGCGCCATGGGCATTGACCGTCTGCTTGAGCTGGAGGGGAGTGACCTGAGCTTCGTCCCGCTCGACCCGCCCCTGTCAATCGGGTCGTTTCTCGTCTGGAAGAAGTACCGCCTACGCAGCCGCGCCTGCGAGGAGTTTATCCGACGGCTAGCGCGTTAGCTCGCTGCAAAGGCAGGTGGCAGGGGGCAAAAGGGACACACCGAATGTCGCTGTCCTTCGTCACCTGTTCGGTCAACGCTCCGCATTCTGTGTAACGTGCGGGCAACGCCTTAGCAGTCTTGCGTTTGGAGTGCTAACATGGCTCCCTGAACATTCATCACGACTGCCGCGAGAATCGAGGCTTCATGTCATTCGAGAAATTCACGGACAAGGCACGCAAGGTGCTCGTCTT
>CAVDXJ010000447.1:0-3271 GCA_963612765.1 Oscillospiraceae bacterium | reverse complement strand
GGACGCCGCGCGCCGCCTGGACGAGCTCGAGGGAGACGAGGCGGGCGACTTGGCCGACTTCCTGCTGGTGGACGACTTCGACAGCTGGGACGAGGACGGCCTGGCCGACATCCTCGGCGACCCCGACAGCGGGGTGAAGCCGCTGCGCCGCGCCGTGGGCTTCTGCTCGACCATCCAGAACTCCAAGGAGATCGACCAGGCGTTCGCCAAGGTCGTCGAGGCCTACGTCGAGTCCACCGGCGACAAGGGCGGCCCGACCTGTAGGCTCGACCACGTGGACGGCTCCATGGACTCGAAGGTGCGCGCCAAGAAGCTGGGCTGGCTTGCCGAGGAGGGCGAGGAGAACGAGTGCCGCATCCTCACCAACGCGCGCTGCCTGGCCGAGGGCGTCGACGTGCCGTCACTGGACGCCGTGATCTTCTTCGCGCCCAAGCGATCGAAGGTGGACGTCGTGCAGGCCGTGGGCCGCGTCATGCGCACCTTCCACAAGGGGCAGGCCGACGAGAAGAAGCTCGGCTACATCATCCTGCCGGTGGCCATCCCCTCCGAGATGACGGCCGTGGACGCGCTCAACCAGTCGGACTCCTTCGACGTGGTGTGGGGCGTGCTGCAGGCCCTTCGCAGCCACGACCAGCGCATCGACGCCTACATCAACAGCCTGCCCATGCGAAAGCCGCGCAAGAAGAACGGCGGCCTGGGCATCGGCCAGGGAGGCGGCCGGGGCGACGACGAGGCCGCGGGCGGCGGCGCGGGCGCGGGCGGCGGGGACGACGCGCAGATGACGCTCGACTTCGGCGTGACCCCCCTCGAGCGCGCCGTCTACGCCAAGGCCGTGGAGAAGTGCGGCAACAAGGTCTACTGGTCGAGCTGGGCCGAGGACGTGGGCCGCATCGCGCAGAGGCACATCGAGCAGATCCAGGCCGCGGTGGAGGGCGACCCCGTGGCCCGCGAGGCCATGGACGGCTTCCTGGGCTCGCTGCGCGACTCGCTCAACCCCGGCGTGAGCGAGCAGGCGGCCATCGAGATGGTGGCGCAGCACATGGTGACGCTGCCCGTGTTCGACGCGCTCTTCGGCGACTACGCCTTCGCCGAGACGAACCCGGTCTCGGTCTCCATCTCGGCGTTCCTCGAGGCTCTCAGGGGCCACGGCATCGGCGACCTTTCCGACGACGACCAGCGGAGCCTGGACGAGCTCTACGCGAGCGTGAAGCGCCGCGCGAGCTTCTGCCGCACGGACTCCAACCGGCAGTCGCTGATCAAGGACCTGTACAACGAGTTCTTCTCCAAGGCGTTCACGCGCACGAGCGAGAAGCTGGGCATCGTGTACACGCCCCTGCAGATCGTCGACTACATGCTGCACGCAACGGACCGCGCGATGCGGCGCGAGTTCGGCAAGAGGCTCTGCGACGAGGGCGTGCACATCCTGGACCCGTTCTCGGGCACCGGCTCGTACATGGCGCAGCTGGTGGGAGACCCCGAGCTCATGCCCCTGGACAGGCTGCCCGCCAAGTACGCGGGCGAGCTGCACTCCAACGAGCTGCTGCTCCTCGCCTACTACATCATGGTCGTGAACGTCGAGTACGCCTACCACTCGCGCGTGGGCGGCGACTACGTGCCCTTCGAGGGCGCCGTCCTCACCGACACCTTCCAGATGGACGAGGGCGACGACGAGCTGGACCTGGGGATGTTCGTGGAGAACTCCGAGCGCGTGCTGCGCCAGCAGGAGGCGCCCATCACCGTGATCGTGGGCAACCCGCCGTACTCCGCCGGGCAGAGGAACGCCAACGACGACAACCAGAACGAGCACTACCCGACGCTCGAGAGGCGGATCCAGGAGACCTACTCCGCCCACACCGACGCCACCAACAAGAACTCGCTCATGGACTCCTACATCGAGGCCTTCCGTTGGGCGTCCGACCGCATCGGTGACGAGGGTATCGTCTCCTTCGTCTCGAACGGCGGGTGGCTCAGGAGCGACGCCGGCGCCGGCGTAAGGCGCTGCTTCGCCGAGGAGTTCAGCTCGATCTACGTCTTCGACCTTCTGGGCAACCAGCGCACGCAGGGCGAGGAGAGCCGTCGGCAGGGCGGCAAGGTCTTCGGCAGCGGCTGCCGGGCGCCCATCACCATCACGACGCTCGTCAAGAATCCCGGCTCCGAGGAGCGCGGCGCCATCCGCTACTTCTGCGTGGGCGAGTACAAGACGCAGGAGGAGAAGCTCACGACGGTGGCCTCCTACCGCGACCGGGACCCCGAGTGGGAGACGCTTGAGCAGGACCGTCACGGCGACTGGCTCGACAAGCGAGACGAGGGCTGGTATGAGTACGCTCATCTGGGCCTGAACAATAAGGCTGGTAAAGCGCCTAGTGGTATTTTTGAGCTATATTCACGTGGTCTTGAAACCGACAGGGACGCATGGATGTACAACTACTCCAGTGAGCAACTGTCGGATAATATTCAGCGAATGCTTGGCAACCTGCGCGGCGAGGCGTTGAGAACAGGTAATGATTGGGAAACCGCCACCGGTGACCAGCACGATATTTCCTGGTCGAGGACCCTGCGTACAAAGTTTAACAGGGGAATTGCGTTTGATTATCGATCCGAGACTGAAGTAACGGCCGTCTACAGGCCTTTCGTTAAGACAAATGCTTATACCTCGTCCGAGCTTGTTGATTATCCGGGCCAGCAGCCCCTTATGTTCCCGCTGATCAAGCCGAACGAGTGCGCACCGAACGTCGTCATCGCGCTCACAAACGGCAACAACTACTCGTGCCTCGTCAGCAATACACTTCCCGACCTGCACTTCGTCGGTGACTCCCAGTGCTTCCCCCTGTACTGGTACGAGAAGGACGACGGGTCGACGCTCTCGCTCATGCCCGCCGACGGCGAGAAGGCGGTGCGCGACGCGTGGGGCAACCGCTACGTGCGCCACGACGCCATAACCGACGAGGCGCTTAAGGTCTTCCGCGACGCGTACCCGCTCGCCTTCGCGGCCCGGCCCAAGACGAAGGGCGGGGCGGGCATCTCCAAGGAGGACGTGTTCTGGTACGTCTACGGCATCCTGCACAGCCCCGAGTACCGCGGGCGCTTCTCGGCGAACCTGCAGAAGGAGCTGCCGCGCATCCCGCTGGCGGACGACTTCGAAGCGTTCTGCGGGGCGGGCCGCGCGCTCGGCGAGCTGCACCTGGGCTACGAGTCCGTGGAGCCCTGGCCCAACCTGGAGATCAGCGGCGTGTTGCCCGGCATGGACCCCGGGCGCGTCGAGAAGCTCAAG
>CAVDXJ010000446.1:0-2007 GCA_963612765.1 Oscillospiraceae bacterium | reverse complement strand
GCGGGCCGGACGTACTAAGGCAACGGAGAAGGATGCGCGCTCGTCAGACGCGGCGGCCCCCCTCTTTCTTCTCGACACCGCCACCTGGTCCAGGCGACGGACGTCGGAGTCGCGCAGAAGGTCGCTGATCGCCGAGCTCGACGGCTTCTCGTAGCGTGGCATCGGGGTGCCACTGGTCGACGTGGTGCCCCCGCTCCCCTGCCCCAAGAACGCCGCGAGAAAAGCCAGAGCAACGGCGACTTCGTGCTTGCACATGCCCCGGTAGTTGACCGAGGCCGCGCAGGTACACGAGTAGTCGACGATCTCCCCGGTGCCCATGTCAAGATCTACACTGGTCGAGTAGAGATTGTCGTATGAGCCTTCTACCTGTCCGGTTATGTGCAGGCATGAGCCTATGGAGCCGTTGAGGAAGTCAAGGCCCGAGACATAGAAACCCCGCTGGAGCTTAGAGCCCTTTTGGAACGTGGTAGAAAGGGCCGCCTCGGCCTTGAGGTTCTTTAAGATCTGGTCGACGAGCACAGGCTTCCCTCCACAACGGTTCTAAGAAACTAGCGACTCGGCGCGGGCGCTACAGAACGCCCTCGAGGTCGCCGCGGTTATAGGCCTCCTCAAAAAGGTGAATGAAGACCTGGCTGCCGTGCAGGCCGTCGTGCTCGAACTCGTTAGTCACCCAGGCATGACTCTTGCCCACGCGGCTTAAGGTATCAAGCTGCAGGCCCGAGTCAACGTATAGATCATCGAAGTAAACGGCTGCTTGCAACGGCACCTCGTTTGCAGCAAGCTGCTCGGTATCGTAAAGGGCGCCAAAGCTCGTGTCGGCCATAAGAACGTCCATGGCGGCCGAGAAGGGCTTGAGCGCCGGGTCTTCCTCGAACATCCACTTGAACATGGCCTCGCCAAAGCACATAAGGGGACGAGCGTCCTCGCTAAACTCTGGGCGCGACGCCGCCTCGGCCTGCGCGGCCCAGTTGATGGGGGCCTCAAGCTGGCCGTCGGCATAGATGAACTCCTGCAGCGTCCAGTACAGCGGATTGGAAGGAGTTGCCGTCTTGTTCATGACGTCATAGAGGAATCCCAGGGACAGCTTGACCTTTGCCGGGTCGCCGCCCGCCGCGGCAAGCGCCGCCTCGGCCGTGCCGTCGCCCTCGACAAAAGCTGTGTCGAGAAGAACGTGCAGGCGCTCGGGCGCGGGCTTCATGCCCAGGCCGCCGCCCAAAAGCTGCAGGCGACGCACGCTCAGGGGGCTGCCGTCGGGAAGCTTGATGTCCTGTGCCGCGGCGACGTCGGCAAGCAGGCTCATGCGCTTCTCGTCCTCGGGATAGCGCTCGTACCAAGCCTTGGTTTTAGCGACCATGCGCGGGAAGGTGTGGGCATAGACCTCGGCGGCGCAGGCAGGGACATGCGGGATACCGCCGCAGGTGAAGGACGCCGCGACGCCTGCCGGGAAGGTCGAGAGATTGCACAGGGTGAGAAATCCGCCGTAGCTTTGGCCCAGCGTGACCCACTTCTTGCCGCCAAACTCGGTAAGGCGCAGGTACTCGAAGTCGCGCACGATGGAATCGGCCAGGAAGCGCTTGAGGTACTCGGCCTGAAGCGTCGCGGCGTCAAGCCCAAGCTCGGCCGCTTGTGCCGCCACGGCCTCCATACGCTGGCCGTCGACCGCGTTGGAGCGGCCAGTGCCACGCTGGTCGGGCAACACAACCAGGAAGTGCTTGAGCGCCTCCTCGACCCAGCCGTCGGACGTCGCAGACTGAACACGGGGGCCAGAGCCGCCGGGGCCGCCCTGCAGATACACAATAGACGGCAGGTCGCGGCCCTTGTTCTGCGGCAGGCACAACGTACGGTAGAACAAGCGAATGGTCTTCTCGGCAAAAGCGGGGTGAGGCTCAAGGGCCGCGGACTCGGCGCTCAAGCGCGAGGGCGCCGCGTCCTCTCCTGTAGCGAGAAGGGCCGGCGAGGTGCCGCGCCAGTCAAGGGGGACATCGATTGCATGGTCCTCTACATAGA
>CAVDXJ010000445.1:0-2010 GCA_963612765.1 Oscillospiraceae bacterium | reverse complement strand
GCTCGGCGGCGGGGGCAGAGACGGGCTCAGCGGCGTCGCCGGCAGGCTCGCCCTCGGCGGCGTCGGCGCCCTCCTCGGCCGCGTCAGCAGCCTCGGCTGCGGCCTCGGCGGCCTTGCGCTCGGCCTCAAGGCGGCGCTTGCGCTCGGCGAAGGACTCGGCCTTCTTGGGGGCGGCCTTCTCGCCGTCGGTCGTCTCGATGTCGGCGTCCTCGTCCAGGTTTGTCTGGCGCTGACGGTTGGGCTTCTTGGGCGTGTCGCTCATGGCCTCGGTGGCGGGGTCGACGATCTCGGTCTGGACGACTTGGCTAAAGCCCTCCTGCGCGTTCCTGAACTGGCGAAGCGCGCGGCCCAGGGTCTTCCCCATGCCGGGGAGCTTATCTGGCCCAAAGATCATGAACGCGAAGACCAGGATGAGGACGAGCTCTGTCTCTCCTATGCCAAACACAGACGGTTCCCTTTCATTCACCGCGCGGGCGGGTGCGGCCGCGCGAAACCTATCGCTTGAGCTTAGCGGATGTTGAGGTCCGCTCCGACGCCGAGAAGGCCCAGGACCCTCTCGACGTTTTTCTGCGGGTTGGCGACCGCCAGGGAGGCGCCGGCCTCCTGCGCGCGGTGTGCCGCGCCCACAAGGACACCTATACCCGTTGAGTCGATGTAAGGAACCTGAGAAAGGTCAACGGTGAGCTGCCCGGTAAAACCGTCGGTCAAGACGGCGTCGACCTGGGCGCGGAGCTCGCTTGCGTTTGAGACGTCGACCTCGCCCGTGACGGCCAGGGTAATGTCGGCGCCTTGGGCGGTCTTCTCGATTGCGATACTCATATTAGATGCACTCCTGTCTGCTAGAAGCTGGTGCCGGAAAGGTTTGACAAGGTCTGGGAGAGGCCCGACAGGCCGCTCGAGCTGGTGGAGCTGGCGGTGGTGCCGTCGCTGGAGGCATCGGCCAGGTCGGACGAGGTCGAGTCGCTGCTGGTGGAGCTGGACTCAAGCGAAGAGATGCGGCTCTCGCCGTAGGACTTGGCGCCGTACTCGTCGCTGGCGTCGGTCTCGATGGCCTTGTTGTAGGCGGCCTTGGCGTCGTCGGTACGGTTTGCGGCCTCGTAGACCACGCCGAGGTTGGCCCAGGCGGGGCCGTAGTCGGGGGCCTCCTGCGTCAAGGCCTCGAGCTCGCTGGTGGCGGCCGTGGTGTCCTCTTCGTAGTACTTGCACAGGGCCATGTCGACCTTGACGGCGTTGGAGTTCTTGATGGCCAGGTACTCGCTGTAGTAGGCACGGGCCTTCTCGAGCAGCTGGTTGGCGTGGCTGGTAGAGGCGTCGGTCGTGGCCACATAGGTCACACTCACGCCCCAGGTCATGTACTTCTGGCCCAGGTTAAGCAAGGTAGCCAGGTTGGTCTTGTCGGCGGCGTACTTCTCCTCGAGGGAGGCGACGGTCGACTGGTACTTCTCGTCCACCGAGGCGTACTCGGCGTTCTCGTCGGCCGCGGAGTCGTCGGACGTGGTGTCGGTCGACTCGTCCGTGGACGTGCTGGACTCATCGCTGTCGCTCGAGCTGCTGGAGTCGTCGCTGGAGGTGTCCGTCGCGGACGAGCTGGAAGACGACGCGGCGTCGGCCGTCATAACGCTATAGATGGCCGAGATGGAAGGCAGCATCATCGAGACCGCCATGAGCACAGCAAACACCGCTACCAGGACCTTTACCGGGCCCGACATCTCGCCGGCCTTCTTCTTGGCCTTGGGCTTGGAGGCCGCCTTGCCCTTCTCGGCGCCTGTCTTTACCTTGTCCTCGGGCTTGTCCGCCATGTGATGGAGCCTTTCTTAAATGCCGCTGGCGCGGCCAGTTTTTAAACGCAATTTTTTAGAGTAAAGCAAGACGCCCTGTTCGAAAAGAACAAGGCGTCCATTTGGTCGCAAAACTACAGAACCGCCGCGCCGGGTGCGCAGAGCCTGCTTTTTGACGAGAACCCCTTACGCGCGGGCCGCCTTGGCAAGACGAGCCGAGACGAGCTTGACT
>CAVDXJ010000444.1:0-2026 GCA_963612765.1 Oscillospiraceae bacterium | reverse complement strand
CCGTGATGGGCGACGTCTCCGCGAGCCGCGGCCGCGTCGAGGGCATGGCCGCGGGCGACGGCGTCAACGCCGGGCAGACCACGGTCGAGGCCACGATCCCGTATGCCGAGGTCACCGACTACGCGACCCGCCTGCGCTCGCTGTCGCGCGGCACCGGCGAGTTCACGCTCGAGCTCTGCGGCTACGAGCAGGTCCCGCACGACATCCAGCAGAAGCTCGCCGCCGATTACGCCGCCCGCCGCGCCGCCGGCGAGAAGTAGCTCCGCGCCAGCTGGCAACGCAGGGAAGCGCCGGTCTCCGACGAGGCCGGCGCTTCTTCTCACTTTCGGAGGGGATGCCGTGACTGAGCGAACGATTGTCGTTGGGTATGCATCGGCGTTGGATTTCTGGCGGTCGGCGCGCATCGCTGGGGCGGGGCCGGCGGGCGAGCCGGAGGGCATCGTCTATGGCGCCTGCCGCGACGAAAGCCTTCTTGCGAGGGCAAAGAGAGCGGCCGATCTGTGCGGCTCGGGGTTGCCGCTCGATACTGTGGTGAGAGCTCGCGGCGAGCGCAGGAACTGCGATGCCTTGAACGACCGTGTGTGGTCGGGGCCGCTTTCCGGGCAGCTGACCTGGTTGGACAACGAGGCGTGGGTATGTTCCTTTCCGGCCACGTTCGTGCAGCTCGCGAGCCTCTTAGACGAGGCGGAGCTTGCCGCGCTCGCGTACGAGGCGTGCGGGACCTACGGGCTGCCGTCCACGGCTCTCTATGAAGGCGCCCAAGACCTGGCCCCCTTGACGACGGTCGCCGAGCTGGGCTCATATGCTTCCGCCGCCCGCGCCCTGGGGGTGCGAGGGGCAAAGCGAGCCTGCTCCGCGCTCGAGCTTGTGGCCGACGGGTCAAACTCTCCCCGAGAGACCGACGTCGCCGTCCTCCTGAGCCTCTCTCGTAGGAAGGGTGGCTATGACCTGCGGGGATTTGAGATGAATGCGACGATAAAGGTCCCAAAATCGCAGAGGGCGGCTTTGGGACAGGCGACGATCAGCCCCGATTTCCTTTGGCTCGACAAGAAAGTGTCGCTGGAGTACGACAGCAACGCCCACCATCTTTCGCCGCGGGAAAAGGAGCACGACGAGGCCCGGCGCCGCGTGCTTGAGAACCTGGGGTTCAGGGTCTTCGTCATGACGAACGAGGTGATTCGCAGCGACGTCAAGCTAAGCGCTTTTATGCAGGACCTGCAGGAGGCTTTGGGGGTGCGCCGCGCGGCCCCAAGCACCGCGGTTCTCAAGGCGCAGGAGGAGATGCGATACAGGGCTGTGCAAGGTTTTGCTCCAAGTGCGACGTAAGGGACGAATCGCTGCAAGGTTTTGGCTTTCGTGCGACGTTGATGGAGGCTGATTCGGCCTGTTTCGAGGGCAAAATCCCGCTTCGAGGGCTTTGAAGCACAGTTTTCGCCTGAACTTACGCTGCACGAAGGCCAAAACCTTGCAAGGGAATTCCTTCTACGTCGCACGAAGGGCCAAACCTTGCAGCGCGCGCCTGCGTCGCTGGCGTGGGGAGGCCTGATGCTCCTGCAACGGGTATGAAACAGGCTGGGGGCAATGACCTGATAGAATCATGAATTTAAGCCGCGCGCCCCAACGTCTAACGCGCGGCCGCATCTGACCATCGACCCAAGGAGGTCGCGCAATCGCGCATGGACGTAGCCGTTAGCATCATCGTCACGTTTGTTCTCACGCTGGTCAACGGGTTTTTCTCGGCATCCGAGATGGCGGTGACCACTGCGAAGAGGGCGCTTCTCGAGCCTGAGGCCGAGGAAGGCGATAAGCGGGCGAAGAACGCCCTGGATCTCTCGTCCGATTCGGATCAGTTCCTGGCGACCATCCAGGTGGCCATCACGCTCGTCGGGTTCGCCTCCTCGGCGTTCGCGGCGACGAGCCTCTCCGATCCCCTTGCGAGCTGGCTCGTGAGCCTCGGCGTGGCCGAGGGCATCGCCGGCACCGTCGCCGTCGTGGCCATCACGCTCATCGTGGCGTATGTGTCGAC
>CAVDXJ010000443.1:0-2032 GCA_963612765.1 Oscillospiraceae bacterium | reverse complement strand
GCACGGTAAGGGTAAGGACCGTGGTCGAGCCGCCGTCTGCGGCGATGCCGTTGCTTAGCTTGTACGAGACACCCTCGGTCACCTCGGCACCGGTCTTGGAGTCCTTGACGTGCAACGAGCCAGAGGTGAAGCTCGCGCCGGAGTTCATGGTGTCCTCAAGCTCAAGCGAGCCGGTGGATCCGATAGTCAGGGCATTAGGGTTGACCTTGATGGTAAAGGTGACGTGGGAGTTGTCGGAAGCGCGTACGGCCGTCTTGTCCAGGACCTGGTTGTTGATGGTAGTCTTGGCGGTACCGGCCGGGAAGGTCTTCTCGCCGGCTTCTGCCTGCGCGGTGTTCTCAAACTCCTTGCTCTCGCCCGCCTCGATGGCAGAAGCTTTGACGGCGGTCTTGTACTTGAAGGTGACGTAGCCCTTCCAGGAGTAGACGGGGCTCTCGGTGGTCCCGCTGTTGGTGGCCACGCTGGAGGTCTTCACGGTGAAGACGGCCGTGCTGCCGGTCACCGCAGGCTCGATGGCCTGGTTCCAAAGCGAAGAAAAACCGCTGGCACCAACAAGGGTGTACTGGCCCGATTTGGCCACATATGCCATGCCGTCGGGCAAGGTGTCGGTAAGCTTGACGTCGGCGCCCTTGAGGTCGCTGGCCGCCTGGTGCGTCCAGGTGTTGGGCTCGTCGCAGTTGACGTGGACTTCCCACTCGGTGATCCAGGCGCCCTTCTCGCCATCGCCCCAGTCATAGGTGGCGTCCCAGGATGAGTCGTCGGTGGTCTTCTTAGAGACTGCGGGCATCGCGGAGCTTTCAAGCTCGAAGGAGGCGCTGGCCGAGACCTTGGATTTCTTGTCGGTCGTAAGCGTGGACTCGTTGGTGTAAGTGCCCACCAGGTAGGCATCGCTCACCTTGGAGGTCTGGGTCTTGTAGGTAACGTTGACCTTGGCGCCCGCCTTACCGATAAGAGCCTTGACCTTCTCGGTTGCCTTGAAGGTGATCTGGAAGATGCTGTTCCACTGGCCCTTCTCGCCGTTGTCGGTAAGCACGTAATCCGTGCCGGCCTCAAGGGTCTCGCCGCCGTCGATTGCCACGGTCACGTCACCGGTGAGCTTTACAGTGACGTTGTTGGGGAGACTGGTGAACTGGTCGGTAAAGACAATTTTGTCGGCCGAAGTGTTGGCAGCCATGTCGCTAAAGAGGATCTGGGATTTCCACTCGGCCACGCCGCTATAGCTGGCAGAGTCGATGGCTTTCGTCAGCGACTTGGTGATATAGGTGCCCTTATCGGTGGGCTGGTACGTGCCGGTGGCCTCGCCGCTGGGGTATTTGCTGTCGGCCGGCGGGGTCACAACGGCCTTGTTGGTCACGGGGTCGAGCGAAGACGTGTCGGTCATCTGGGTATGGTAGGTGACCGTGTACTGCTGCTTGCCAGCATCCGAAGGAAGGTTGAAGGAAAGCGTCGTGCTGGACGGGTCAACCGTGCCAGAAGCTACCGTTTTGCCAGAGGCGTCCTTGACCTCGTAGCTCGTGCCGGATTTGAAGGTCTGGCCATCGCCCAGCGTATCGACGAACGCATAGTTGGACATATCGGCCTTGAGGCTGCCGCTGTTGAGGGTGACGGTCCAGGTGATGTCGTCGTTGGTCCCCGAGGCGCTCTTGCTTGCCATGGAATACTTGACGCTTTGCGGATCGACCGACTTGGGGCCGCCATTCTGCGGGTTGGTGGTGCCCCAGCTCCACTTGATGGTGTTATTGATGTTGGAGAGGCTCTCGTTATCTTTTAAGGCGTCAAGGGCAGACTGCTTCACCTGGGTCTTGTACTGGATGTAGTAGTCGCCGGCAGGAAGATTACCCAGCGAGATAGTCGCCTTCTGGCTCCCGTAGGAAACGCCGAGGTTGCCGGACACGGTGGCGCCGGTCTTGTCGACGAGCTTAAAGGAGTTATCCACAAAGGAGAGGTTCGAGCCGATCTCGTCGGTAATCTTCAAATCGGTGGCGTAGGTCTTGGGGGAAACCTTGATCGTCCAAGTGTAGGAGTTATCGGC
>CAVDXJ010000442.1:0-2036 GCA_963612765.1 Oscillospiraceae bacterium | reverse complement strand
TCGTCCCCATGGCGTGGCTGACCAACATCCCCTGGAACTTCATCATGGCCCTGCCGTGGAACCTGCTGGTCGCTGGCCCCATCGCCCGCTTCCTGTTCCGCCGCGCGTTCCCGGAGGGCACCGTCCTCGCCCAGCCGGTGGCCGAGGCGTAAGCGCGCGGATTCATCGAGTTGTGCATTGCGGTGGGTCTGCCGAGCGGCCCCGCCGCTTTTTTCATGCCGTCCTGCACGTTAAGGGGCCTGGTTTGGGCTGAATCAGCGGGATTCGGTCTCCCTGTGATCAAAAAATCGAGGTTCTGCGTGGTTTTCCGAGGATTCATCGAGTAGCTCGGGCGCTGAGAGGCCGGCTCAAGGGGCTTGGGTTTGCAAAACCGCAGGTAGATTGAGCTTGCTTGAACATCAAAACTACAACAGAACACGCAGAACCTCGGTATTTTGTGCGCAGGTGTTCCGGTAAATTGTGTGCAGGCCGCGAATTTGTTGACCGCTCAATGAGATTGGTCTTATTGTTGACGGGTCAACGAATTACGCGGGCCGCCGAGCCCGCTGGTCGCCGCGTCTCGAGGAGAGACCATGTTTGAGGAGCGTTTCGAGGACTTCGTGGGCCTCATCACCGCCATCGAGAAGGAGATCCAGCGCATCAAGACCGCCGAGCTCGGCCGCTTCGGGCTGCGCGGCGGCGACCTGATGTGCGTATACAACCTCCAGAAGCATCCTGAAGGGCTGACCCCTGCCGAGCTCACGCGCCTGGCCGGCATCGATCGCGCGGCGGTTTCGCGCGTGGTGGCCCGTCTTTCCAAAGAGGGGTTCGTCGAGGTGGGGGACGACGAGGCCGGCTCGTCGGGCCGCTATCGCGCGCCGATCCGCCTCACGGAGAAGGGGCACGCCGTGATGGTCGAGGTCGACGACATCATCCGCGACGTGGTCTCGACCGCCGGCAGCGGCCTCTCGCCGTCGAGGCGCGAGGCGATGTACGCCTCGCTCTCGTCGGTGCTCGAGCAGCTCAAGGAGATCTAAGCCGCCCCGCGCGCGAAAGCCGAGCCGCGCGCCCGTCGCGTCTTCCAGCTCATCTACCAGCAAAAACCTAACCGCACGACCGCTATGCACCCAGCAGAAGGGATACCCATGTCCGTACGCATCGTCACCGACTCCGCTTCCGATATCCTGCCCGGCGAGTACCCGGGCCTCGTGGTCCTGCCGCTGTCCATCTCGTTCGGGGAGGACGTCTACTCGGACGGCGTCGACCTCACGCACCGCCGCTTCTACGAGCTGCTCGTCGAGGAGGAAGAGCTCCCGAAGACCGGCCAGGTCAACCCCTATGCCTTCAGTCAGGCGTTCGAGGAGGCCTACGCGGCGGGCGACGAGGTCGTGTGCATCACGCTCTCGTCCAAGCTCTCGGGCACGAGCCAGTCCGCGCTGACGGCCGCCGCCGGCGCCAAGGTCGTCGTGCGGGTGGTCGACAGCCTGAACGTCTGCGTCGGCGAGCGTGTGCTCGTCGAGTACGCGCTGCGCCTCGCCTCCGAGGGCCGCTCGGCTGTCGAGATCGCCGACGAGCTCGTGGCCGCGCGCGAGCAGGTGAGCGTCGTCGCGCTCCTCGACACCCTCGAGTACCTGCGCCGCGGCGGCCGAATCGGCGCGGCGGCTGCCGGCGTGGGCGCGCTTCTCTCCATCAAGCCGGTCATTTCCATCGACGGCGGCGCGGTGAAGATCCTCGGCAAGGCGCGCGGCTCGAAGAACGGCCGCAACCTGCTGAGCGAGCAGGTCGAGAAAGCCGGCGGCATCGATTTCGGCATGCCGGTCGCGCTCGCCTACGCGGGCCTTACGGACACGCTGCTGCGCAAGTACATCGACGACTCGCAGGCCATCTGGGCGCCGGGCTTCCCCGACGGCAAGCTGCCGGTGCACACGGTGGGCGCCACGATCGGTACGCACGTGGGGCCCGGGGCCATCGCGCTCGCGTTCTTCCGGGCGTAGGGGAAGAGGGCGTAGGGAAGAAGGGCGTAGGGGAGAAGGGCGCGCCGCGGCGCTGCGGCAAGA
>CAVDXJ010000441.1:0-2038 GCA_963612765.1 Oscillospiraceae bacterium | reverse complement strand
CCGGTGCACTCGAGCACGACGTCGACGTCGAGGTCGCCCCAAGGAAGGTTGTTGGCGTCGGCCTCCTTGTAGATCTTGATCTCCTTGCCGTCAACGACGATGGAGTCCTCGGTAGCCTCAACCTTGTGGTCGCGGCCGTAGTTGCCCTGCGTGGAGTCATACTTCAGCAGGTAAGCGAGCATGTCGGGGGAGGTGAGGTCGTTGATGGCGACGATCTCGGAGCCCTCGTGGCCGAACATCTGGCGGAAAGCCAGACGACCAATGCGACCAAAGCCGTTAATAGCAACCTTTACTGCCATGCCTTCTCCTTTCACGAGGCCCCCAGGGCGTGTCCCCGAGCGACCTTGTTATGTTGGGCAATAATTGCCGGGGTCTATATTACCCCACTGAGCGCGTCTATGACACCAGTTCTTGTAATCCGTTCGCAAAAAAGTTGGTGGTTTTTTGCCAAATTCATGGTATGTGGCGCCACAACAAGCCGTCTACCTGCGAAAACACTGGTATTAACCAGCCGCGCAAGAGGTATCAATCACTGCGAAATTATTTTTCGTTCGACCGTTCACCGGACTGGTTTGCCTCGGCGAGAAGCTCCTGCAGGCGAAGCACGCGGTGATACATGGCGGACTTCGACGCGGGAGGGTCGAGCTCGGCGCCCAGGGCGGCAAGCGAAAGCTCGGGGTGCTCGCGCCGGGCCTCGCAAAACTCTCGCAGCGCGTCGGGCAGGGCGCCGAAGCCCAGCTCGGCCTCTACCCTATCGATGAGCTCAAGCTGCGATGCGGCCGCCCCTGTAGAGCGGGCCTGGTTGGCCATCTCGGCGTTGACGCGGCGGTTGACGTCGTTTTTGACGGACTTCTGGGCGCGGGCGACCTCGACCACGCGGGCCATTCTCACCGCGCCTATGGCCTTGAGCAGGGCGATGATGTCGTCGAAGCTCTTGAGGTAAATGGCGTAGGCGCCGCGGCGGCGGTTGAGACGCGCCGTCACGCCAAAGCTGGCGATGAGGGCAACCAAGCCGTTGGCGAAGTCCTCGCCGGTGACCGCGATCTCTAGGTGGAAGTCGCCGCGGGGGTCTGCGATGAAGCCGCCGGCCATAAAGGCGCCGCGCACAAAGGCGGCCCGGCAGCTGGGTGTGGCAAGAAGACGTTTGGGAAGACCGGTTGCAAGGCCCTGACCTGGCACCAGGATACCCAGGTCAACAAGGTCGTCTCCCAGTTCATCTTGCTCGGGTATCTCGATAAGGTAGTTTCTCGTCTTATGCAAAACCGAGCGACGCACCGTGAGGGAGGTCTCAAGATCGAAGCACTTGTGCGCAAGTTTGATGACGGTGCGCGCGACGGCGCCCGTCTCGGTGGCGACCTTGATGGCGTAGCGGCCAGAGCCCCTAAAAGAGAGGGTGCCGCAGACGCGCATGAGGGCCGAGAGCTGGGCCAGCTCGGCCGCGGGCTCGGCGCACTCGACGCGGGAGAGCTCGTCTTTTACCTCGGCGGTGAAGGACATGCTAGCTGGTCCTTTGGTTGGCCAGGGCCAGGTCGCGATGAGAGACGCTCACGTGGTAGCCGTTGTTTTGCAAGAAGGCCGCGGTGGCCTCGGCGATGGCGACGGAGCGGTGCTGGCCGCCGGTACAGCCCACGGCCACCGAAAGGCGGCTCTTACCCTCGGCAACGTAGCCGGGCATCGCGACGTCAAGCAGCTTGAACCAGGCGTCCATGAAGGCCTCGGCGCTGGGGTTTTGCAAAACGTAGTCGGCGACCTTCTTGTCCTTGCCGGTCAAGGGGCGCATCTGGGGGTCGTAGAAGGGGTTGGGCAAGAAGCGCACGTCGATCATGAGGTCGGCCTCCTGCGGCATGCCGTGCTTGAAGCCAAACGAGAAGACGTGGACCTCCATGAGCTGCTGGTCGGTGAGCTCAGAGAAGGCGCGGCGCAGGCGGGAGCGCAAGGCCTGGGTGCGCAGGTGGCTTGTGTCGATGATGAGGTCGGCGGAGTCGCGCACCTGCGCCAGCTGGGCGCGTTCGCGTTCGATGGACTGCAGAAGGGTCTC
>CAVDXJ010000440.1:0-2041 GCA_963612765.1 Oscillospiraceae bacterium | reverse complement strand
AGGACAGCGGTTTTTGGTGCCGTCAATGAGGGTTCGAATCCTTCTACCCCTGCCACTTTAACGTTGCGGCCCGGCTACCGGTTGGTAGTCGGGCCGTTTTCGTGTGCTTGGGGTTGCGGGTCGGCGGGCCGGCAGGGCTTCTCGCCGCGAGCCGAGCCGGTCTTCTCGCCGGCGGCTAAAGCTCCAGGCCGTCGAAGGCGGAGCAGATCGCGTCCAGAAGCAGTACGGCGAAGGTCTGCGCGTCGCCGATGGTAAACGAGCCGTCGGGGTCGGCTCCCACGGGTAGCTCGATGCGCGCGACGTGCGGTTTGTTGGGAGAGACCTGGATGGCCGTGCGCAGGCGGCGCGGCAGAGTCTCGATGTCGTCCAGCATGATGGAGCCCACCGGCGCAGGCACGTTCTCGCGGTGCGGCGTGGCAGAGAGCACGATGACCACGGGGGCATTGGCCGGGGCGGCTTCAAGCGAGTCGACCAGCTGGATGCGGCAGTTGTCGGTGGTGGCGTTGGCCAGGTTCCAGATGCGGCCGGCCACGTTTCGCGCAATGGGGTCGGCGCCGGTGATGGCCAGGTTGGCGTCCTCAAGCACGCTGGCCGCGCGGGCAAACCCCATCGAGCCTGCGGGGTGGGGACCGGCGGCGGGCTTGCCGTCCCACACGTGCTTTAGGCGCTCGATGGCGTCAAAGGTGTCCTGGAAGGCCATGCCGTCGGCGAGAAGACCCACGCTCTCCTGGAAGAGCTTGACGGCGGCCTCGGTGTGGACGCCAAAAGCGCAGTCGACCTCGCCGCACGAGAAGCCCAGAACGTTAAGGCGCTCCTGCAGCTGCTTGACGTCGTTGCCGTGGAAGTTGGGAAGGCGCAGGTAGAGGGTCCTGTCGCCCAGCTCGTAGCCCTCGTCGACCAAGGCCGCCCAGGTGGCGGTGTCAACAAAGTCGCCCAGCGACAGGTCGTGGTCGAGCCTAAAACGGGCCACGGCGTTGCCGGTCGAGCGGCCAAAGGACTTTTGCTCGCGCTCGGCCGCGTCGATCTTGTAGCCCAAATCGACCAGGCGCTCCTGAATGTCCTCGACGGCCGCGCCCTGCGCGCCCAACTTGTAAGTTTCCATCAAAGTTCTCCTATAGATGCAAAGGTGACGTGGAGGCGTGCGCTTGCGCTAACCCGCGCGCTCCACGAAGAAGTCTGCCATAGAAACAAGAAGCTCGCATGCTTCAACCGTTATGTGACCCGCCGCGGCCGACGAGCGGGCGGCCTCCTTGGCGCGCGCGATGTTGTCCTGCGCGACCTGGCGGCAGTAGCCGATGCCGCCGCCCAGCTCGATCAAGTCAACGGCCTGCGCAAGCTGCGCGGGGTCTGCGGTTTGTGCGCCCAGAAGCCCAATGAGCTGCGCTTTGTTCTTCTCGTCAAGGTGCTCGAGCGCGTAGACCACGGCCAAGGTTCGCTTGCCCTCGGTGATGTCGCTGCGAAGGTCCTTGCCCTGCGCAGCCGGGTCTCCCACCAGATTGAGAAGGTCGTCCTGGATCTGGAAGGCAACGCCCGCGCACAGGCCGATCTGGCTCAGCTCGTCCAGGGTCTCCTGCGGCGCACCGGCGCAGATGGCGCCCAGGACCAGCGGCGAGGCAGCGGTGTAGTAGGCCGTCTTACCCACGACCATGGCCCAGTAGTCCTTCTCGGTGATGTCCCAGCGCCCGTCGCGAGCCCAGCCCAGGTCAAGGGCCTGGCCCTCCAGCGTGTGGCGCTCCATCTTGACCAGGGTGTCCAGGATGCGCACCTTGGCCT
Organism: Oscillospiraceae bacterium; assembly: GCA_963612765.1. Lineage (GTDB taxonomy): Bacteria > Actinomycetota > Coriobacteriia > Coriobacteriales > Atopobiaceae > Paratractidigestivibacter. The sequence goes on along the minus strand of CAVDXJ010000440.1, from coordinate 268 downwards.
CGGCGTCCAGCGAGTCGTCTGCCAGCACGACCTCGAAGACCTGCGTGAGCGACAGGTCGCCCATGTTGATGGCCAGGCCGGTGCCGTGCGTGCAGTACAGGCACGGCTCGCCGCGGCGCAGGTCGCTCTCGTCGGCGATGTCGTCGTGGATCAGGGCCGCGCTCTGGAAGAGCTCGACGGCCACGGCCGGCGCCAGCGCCGCCTCGGGCGCGGCGCCGCAGGCCTCGGCGCCCAGCAGGCACAAAACGGGGCGCACGCGCTTGCCGCC
>CAVDXJ010000439.1:0-2046 GCA_963612765.1 Oscillospiraceae bacterium | reverse complement strand
TAGTGGTAAGTGAGCGCGCCAACGAGAGCGCCCTCGTCGAGAAGACCCTGAACGACCGCAACCTTGACGTCCTTCTCGTCTGCGGAGAAGCCGCCGAGAAGACCATCCAGGTCTTTGGCGACTCCGCGAGCCCTGCGGGCCGTATCCGCGTGCAGGCCATCCGCAACGACTACTTTGGCGGCGACGTCAACGTTACCGGCCTCATCGTGAGCCAGGACCTTCTCGCCCAGCTGGGCCAGGACCTTTCCAACAAGATCGTCATACTGCCGGACGTCATGTTCAACTTCGACAACCTCACCTTGGACGGCGACGCCCAAGCACGCATCATCCAGGAACTCGCGACCCGCGGCGCCCGCACCCTCATAAGCGAACCCAGTCCTGGAAAGCTTTTGGATTGTCTGGTCAAGGAGCTGGCTTAGGCTAAGACGCGTGGTAAGACCTGCTAATATTCAATCTGTATGTCTATTAGCAAGGAGAACCCATGTCTAAGCCCGTCGTAGCTGTTGTCGGCCGCCCCAACGTCGGCAAGTCTACGCTCGTCAACCGTCTTTGCGAGACCCGCGAGGCCATTGTCCACGAGTCGCGCGGCGTCACCCGTGACCGTTCTTACCACGACACCGACTGGAACGGCCGCGCCTTCAAGCTCATCGATACCGGCGGCATCGAGTCCATCAAGTCCAAGGACGTCTTTGCCCCGCGCATCCGCGAGCAGGCTCTTCTCGCCTGCGAGGAGGCCGACGTCATCGTCTTTTTGGTTGACGGCGCCGTTGGCATCACCGATGAGGACGAGGAAGTCGCCCGCATCGTGCGCAAGGTCGACAAGCCCGTCTTTCTCTGCGTGAACAAGAAGGACAACCCCGCCCGCGACAACGAGAACCTGTGGGACTTCTACTCCCTGGGCTGCGGCGAGCCCATGCCCATCTCGGCCACCCACGGCCACGGCACCGGTGACCTTCTCGACCTCATCGTCGAGGCCCTGCCCGAAGACGACGGCGTCGATGAGGACGAGGGCGTCCTTTCGCTGGCCATCGTCGGCCGCCCCAACGCGGGCAAGTCTTCGCTGGCAAACCGCCTGGCCAACAAGAAGCGCTCCATCGTGAGCGACGTCGCCGGCACCACGCGCGACGCCATCGACACCATGATCGAGTGGCAGGGCCAGAAGATCAAGCTCGTCGACACCGCCGGTATGCGCAAGAAGAGCCAGGTCCACGAGGACATCGAGTACTACTCGCTGGTCCGCGGCCTGCAGGCCATCGACCGCTCGGACGTTTGCCTGCTGGTCGTCGACGCCACCGTGGGCATGACCGAGCAGGACCAGAAGGTCGCCAACATGGCCGTCGACCGCGGCTGCGCCGTCGTGGTCCTCATCAACAAGTGGGACCTGGTCGAGACCGAGCAGCAGCGCGACAAGATCGTCCAGTCCATCGAGAAGCGCCTGTCGTTTGCCTCTTGGATTCCCTGGATCAACATCTCGGCCATGACCGGCCGCGCCACCGACAAGGTCTTGAAGCTTGCCGTCGAGGCCGCCGAGTCGCGCGCCCGCGAGCTCAAGACCTCCGAGCTCAACGACCTTCTGCAAGAGATTCGCGAGGGCGGCCACACCCGCTCTGAGAAGGGCCGCCGTCTCAAGCTGCAATACGCCACCCAGACCGGCTCCAAACCGCCTGTCATCTCTTTCTGGTGCAACGCCCCCGATCTGGCCGACGACAACTTCCAGCACTTCGTCGAGAACCGCCTTCGTGCCCGCTTTGACCTCAAGGGCACGCCGATCCGTATGAAGTTCCGCCTTAAGTACGACAAGGATGAGCGCTAGTGGTTCTGGTTACCGCGGCCGCGGCCGTTATCTCTTTTTTGGTCTGTGGCATTCCCTTTGGCCTTCTCATCGCCAACAAAGAGGCCGGCGTCGACGTCCGCAAGACGGGGTCGGGAAACATAGGCATGACCAACGTGGCCAGAAGCGTCGGCAAGAAGGCCGCCGTTTTGACCCTGCTATGTGACCTTGGCAAGGGCCTGGTCTGCATGGTGGCGGCCCGCTTTGCCATCGCG
>CAVDXJ010000438.1:0-2053 GCA_963612765.1 Oscillospiraceae bacterium | reverse complement strand
GGTCATCTTCGAGGAGTTCAAGGGCACCGGCAACATGGAGCTCAAGCTCGACCGCGACCTGGCCGACAAGCGCATCTTCCCGGCCATCGACCCCGTGGCCTCGGGCACGCGAAACGAGGACCTGCTCGTCTCGCCCGAGTACCAGCCGTTTGTCTGGGGCATCCGCCGCGTGCTGGCAAACATGAACAACGTCGAGCGCGCCGCGAACGCCCTGGTCAAGGGTCTCAAGGGTACCGACAACAACAAGGAATTCCTCATCAAGAGCGCCAAGAAGGCCCAGCAAAGCGACTACATCGCGTAAAGCGCGCCGTTCTTCTCGCCAACCAAAGGATTGAAAGGCCCGGGTCGCAACGACCTGGGCCTTACTCATTTGTTGACGTGCCCGTCTTTTAACAAATCAAGTCTTGCAACCAAACAAAATGCAGGTATAGTTTCTTTAGTTTCACCAATTTTGATGTGTCACGCGGTCAATGAAGATTAAACGATGCCCTCCGCAGACACCATGTCACCGCCTTTACCGGCGGTCCCTTTGGTATAGAACCCTCCAGGTTTCAAGGGTCATCGCTTAGCTTCCTCGCCGCTTTGTTTTTGGAGGAGGTCATAAGCCATGGCTAAGCGCGTCAACCCTGCTGTGGTCGCAGGTCTGGTAGCGGCGGGAGCGGTTACCTGTCCGCAGCCCGCGCAAGCTATGCCGGCCGTTCTCCAGGATGTCGCCGACGTCGTGTATTCTTCCCCACAGACCGCCCTGGCTTGCGGTTTTGTTGGTGGCGTCATGGCGTGCGCGGCCACCGTCGCCATCGCCGGGGGCATTGGCGCCCTGGTCGAGAAGCGCCGCGAGCACGACGTCCCGCAGCTTTCCTTTGGCTCCCACGGCCAGAAGCCGTGGTTCGACGAGTCCGAAGAGGCCTATGAATCCGCGCCCGCCGCCTCGGCCCCCGTTTCCCAGAAACCCGCCGCGCGTTTCTCGGCGGCTGACTCGGTAAAGCAGCCCCTGCCTGCCCGTCGCCCCGTTGCGCGCAAGGCTCACGAGGCCACCGATTACGAGGACATCGCCACCAACTATGTTGGCCGCAACACCTTCAAGGAGCGCATGGCCACCCGCGCCGCCGGCGTCGCCGAGACCCTGCGCGCCCGCATCGACGCCGAGCGCATGAGCGATATGCCCGTGATCACCCGTGCCGACGGCTCGGTGGGCGACGTGGGCACCGGTTGGTGGACCGCCTCGGTGGGCGAGGAGGCCATCTTTGCCAACAAGGGCTATGCCGAGGACTCGGGTTCGCTGGAGATTCCCTCTGATTTCACCAACCCCGGCGCCGAGAAGTTCTTTGTCGAGGCACGCAAGAAGACCGCGGGCGTCAGCATCTCCGAGCGCATCGCCTACGTCGACGAAGGGGCCTTCCCCGAGCGTCGCAGCGTCGCCGACATCAACCAAGAGGCCGATGCCTGGGCCACCTCGCTTCGCTCCATCGACGAGAAGATCGCGGCCGAGTCGGGTGTGGCCAAGGTCGTCACCGCTCCTTCCGAGACCGGCGCCGCGTCCCCGGTGCACGCCGCCTTCTTCGATAACATCGGCGACGTCGACACCTTAGACGAGCCGGACAACATGGAGGCCTCGACCTCGTTCCTCATGTTCAAGAACCCCGCGGGCCACCCCGAGGTCCACGACGCCGAGAGCTACGTCGACTACCTTATCGGTGACGAGTTCAAGCGCAACTCCTCCAAGGCCGCGCGCGTGAGCTCCAAGAACTTCCTGCGCCTGGTTCAAGGCGGCACCCAGGCGGGCAAGACCGGCGCCTCTCGCCGCCACGACGCCACGTCGAGCGGGGCCGTCTATGTGGGGAAGCACTTCGCGACCCCCAAGGCGCGCGAGGCGTAGCATGACGAATCACCCCGGGTCCAGCCGCTCGTGCGCGACGCGCGGCTGGACCATCTTCCTTATCCTCTGGACGCTCTTTATTTGGGGCCATTCGCTGGTCCCGGGGGTTGGCTCGAGTGCCGAGAGCGGCCGCTTCGTCGACCTGTTCTACGGCGCCTTCGTGCGCCTGGGCATCAC
>CAVDXJ010000437.1:0-2064 GCA_963612765.1 Oscillospiraceae bacterium | reverse complement strand
GAGAAGCCAAGACGACGCGGGGGAGGACAAAATGCGTGGTCTAGCGCCTTGGGTTACGCAGCCTGACCAGCGCTTTCGTGGCGCTGCTTCAAGGCCTCCTGCTCGGCCGGGAGGTTCTTCTCGACGTTGAAGGAAAGCAGCAGCACGCCGCAGATGGCAAAGCAGATGGTCTCGACCAGGATGTAGCTCACCGAGATGGCGCCTTGCGTCAGCGCCGTCTGAGCCGCGGTGCCCAAGGTGATGTCGGCGGCCTGGTTATAGCCCACGGCACCCAGGACGCCCGAGAAGATGGCGTTGCAGATCGGGGTCGCCGCAACCATGATCGAGCTGTAGATCGACATGGTGAGGCCGTCGGTGCGCAGGCTGCTCTTGAACTCGACGTGGTCGATGACGTCGGCCAGCATGGCCAAGATCATGTAGCCAATAGGCGCAGAACCCAGGCACTTAAGCGCGATGCCCACGCCAACAGGCACGATCTGGCCGTTGCCCAGGAAGGCAATGACGCCGCCGATAACACCCACAACCATGCCGGCGATGCAGACGCGTTGCTTGCCAAACTTGTTGCACAGGGGGATGACAAAGAGGATGGCGGCGGCCATGGGAAGCGCACCCAGGATGCTCAGCATGGACTGAGAAGCGCCCCACGCGTCGGCGGTGCCAAAGAAGGTGTTGTCCAAAACCCACTTGCAGAAGTACGTCATCGAGCCGTTCTTGATGGCGCCGCTCCACTGATACAGCAGGTAGACGCCCATGATGATCCACCACTGGGACTCGCGGGTGACGGCGCTAAGCTGCGCGTTCAAAGACGGCGCGTCGGCCTTCTTGGCGGCGTCGCCCTCGGTCGCGGCGCCGCCGCCGGCCAGCAGCTCCTCGGTGATGCGCTCACGGGTAAAGCGATACTGCAGGTAGACGGTCAACGCGGTGAGAATCGCGACCGCCAGCATAGCCAAGAACCACAGGTTCTGGTCCTGCTTCAGGGCAAACGAGACCAACATGGGGAAGACCATCGTACCCGTGCCCATGACGCCAAAGCCGGCGATGTTGGTAAGGGAGGCCAGCGCGCCGCGCTTCTCGCTGTCTCGGGTCGAGACGGCCACCAGCGTGGAGTTGGCCGTGTTGTAGATGGGGTAGGCCACGGCATAGTACAGGTTGTACGCGATGGCGATCCACACCATCTTGGCCACGCCCTCAAACGGCACGAAGAACATGAAGACCGTGGAGACCGAGAAGGTCAGGGCAGAAAGCAGGACCCAGGGGCGAGCCTTGCCGGCCAGGCAGTGCGTGCGCTCGATGAGCTGGCCCACCACCAGGTTGGCGATAACGATCAAAACCGTGGAGAAGAGCTGCAGCGCGGTTAAGAAGGACAGGTCAAGCTGCAAAACGTCGGTGAAGTAGTTCTGCAGCTGGCTGGTGAAGATGCCCGATGCGAGAAGACCGCCAAAGGGGCCAACCAGATAGCCAAACAGCATCTCGGGAGTGGTTACTTTGTCTTTCTTGGTGAGGGACGAGGTGAGCGGGCCCTCCCAGAAAGAGGCGTTTGCGGTGGTGGAGCTCACGGCAACGTCTCCTTTCGCCGTGCGATGCGCAGGCATCGCTATATGAATAGGACTCTGTCGTTGAAAAGTATTACCCAAAAACCGTCAGCGACGGAAAAAGTTTTGCCAGCGGCATGTTTTTGCCGCCGAACTGCAGGATGGGGCCGGATGTGTCGGCCCGCAGGGGCGCCGTTGGGCCCGTCGGGGCGCCGCCGCAACACCGCGCCGAACCCGCCGCGCCCTTCTCGCCACCTGCTTATACCAAAACGCATCAAGAAATCTAAGTGCCCTATATGAGATTTTTTCAATCTCGATGGTATAAGTCGGCGACGGTGGGTATTATCCATAGCGTTGGATAGAGCACCCGGTGTCTCCGGGCGCATTACAAAGGAGGAAACCATGACTTTGAAGCCTCTCGGCGATCGCGTTCTTGTTAAGCCTGCTCCCAAGGAGGAGAAGACCTCCAGCGGCCTGTACATCTCCAGCGGCGCGCAGGAGAAGCCCCAGCGCGGCGAGGTCGTGGCCGTGG
>CAVDXJ010000436.1:0-2068 GCA_963612765.1 Oscillospiraceae bacterium | reverse complement strand
GCACGGCTCGGGCCACTCGAAGTTTGAGGCCCAAGGCTCCTTGATGCCCACAAGAATCGCGCGAGGCCGCAGCTGAGAGACGCCGTAGTCGCTTGCCTGCACAAGCTTCCACCACCACTTGTAGCCCATCGACTCAAGACGGTCCGTCACCTGTTTGCGGTAGTCATTGAACTTGGGGTAGAAGATGCCCTTGACGTTCTCGATCATGACGGCGCGGGGGTTGCACTCGCTCACCAGGCGAAGAGCCTCGGGAAACAGGTCGCGCTCATCGTCGCCGCCGAGCTGCTTGCCCGCCACAGAGAAAGGCGGGCACGGCACGCCGCCGGCGAGAAGGTCGACTTGTCCCTCGTATTCTGTTGCCGAGAAGGAATGGACGTCTCCCTCGATGACGTTCCACTCGGGGCGGTTGGCCCGCAGGGTCTCGCACGCCGGGGGCTCGATCTCAACCAAAGCAACGTGGTCGAACCCGGCTTGTTCAAGGCCGAGCGCCTGACCGCCCGCACCGGCGCATATCTCAATGGACCTAAGCACTGTCAAATTCCTAACTTTGCAAATTGTGTCAGGCCATTCTACAGCACCCGGCGGACAACAATGAACCAGCTATGGCGGGACAACGAAGGGAGACGACGGTCCCTATTCATTCTTGCGGGCCTCCCGCAGCATCGCCCGCACCTCGTCGAGCGAATAGCTCTCTCCCCTATCACGGAAATTGGCCTCGGCTTCCAATACGGCAGCGCGCTCTGAACGGTCTAGAGAAGCGGCGTTGAGCATCGCGACCTCGACCCGCGAGTATTTGCTTCTCAGCAGCTTCCAGCCGTCGCTTTCGTACGCCTGCCCAAGCTTGCCGTATTCTTCAAAGACGTCCGCCATGCGCCGATCCCTCGCTAGTCGATCTATAGACCAGTACTGGGGCAGAGCTTACATAACCCACCGGACAAAAATTCCCCAATGCCGCGCGGCTGCCGTATCCTTATCTGACAAACGCACCGAGAAGAAAGGTCCCGCGCCATGGCAACTAAGATCCGCAACGTCGTCTTTGACATGGGAAACGTCCTTATGCGCTTCGACGGGCCGTACTTCTCGGCGCAGTTCACGGATTGCGAGGCCGACGCTGCGGCCCTTAACCGGGCCCTCTTTGGCTCAACGACCTGGGCGCTTCTCGACTCGGGCACCATAAGCTACGACACCATGCTGCGCGTCGCCCGCGCCCACCTGGACCGGCGCCTGTGGCCCAACCTCGACGCGTGCTTTACCGGCTGGGCGGCCTACTCGGCGCCCATCGAAGAGACCAACGCGCTGGCCGCGCAGCTCAAGCGCGAGGGCTACGGCATCTACCTGCTGTCCAATGCCGGGACGCGCATCCACGACCAGCTGAACCACATGCCCGCCTGGGAGCTCATGGACGGCGCCGTGGTCTCGGGCCAGGAGCGCCTGATGAAGCCCGACCCCGCCATCTACCAGCTGCTTTGCGAGCGCTACGGGCTTGACGCCGCCGAGTGCCTGTTTGTCGACGACAACGCCGACAACTGCGACGGCGCCCGTCTGGCCGGGATGCAGGCCGTGCGGTACACCGGCAACGCCTCTGTCATTCGCGCCGCGCTGGAGGCGGCGGACCTTCCTGTTTAACTAGCGTGAAGGGCCTTGTCAGTGGTTTTGAGGTCACTTTTCGCCGAAGTGTGATATTCTCACCCTGTCTACCTGCGATTTCTCAAAACCCGTGCCGAGAAAAGCCGCCAGATTCACTGATGAGCCACTTAAAACTAGCACCGGTCTAAGGACCCGAGAAGCTTGTCGCTCTTTAGCCAACTCGCGGGACTCGTAAAGCGTGGGTCATGGGTTCGAGTCCCATTGTCGGCTCCCCCGGCCGGACAAGAAAATTGGCGCCGATTAAAAAGCGGCGCCTTAAACAGGTTCATTCGATTTAGCGGGGCGAGGCATAAGAACCTGACCTCGAATTTGTCGGCACTCACTCGAACAGCTCCGAGTCGGGAGTGGGGTCGAGGGCCTCGGCAGCCTTCAGGGCGTCGTGGCGCTCGTGTCCCATGACAGACCATCTCGCGATGTGGGT
>CAVDXJ010000435.1:0-2070 GCA_963612765.1 Oscillospiraceae bacterium | reverse complement strand
TGAGAAGGACGCCGTGGCCGCCGCTAAGGCGATCAAGGAGCAGTCCGAGAAGCTGAAGAAGATGGAGTTCGTCGGCGCTATCGCCGATGGCACCGCCCTCTCCGCCGAGGAGGCCAAGGCCTACGCCGACCTGCCCTCCCACGACCAGCTGCTCGCCCAGCTCGTCTACGTCATCGCGAGCCCGCTGTCCGGTATCGCCCAGGTTTGCGCCGGTCCCGCCCGTGGCCTCGCCACCGCGCTCCAGGCCGTCGTCGACCAGAAGCAGGCCGCGTAGACCTACGCGCCGGCTTCGCCGCACCACCCGCACCACCCCATAAGCTTTCGGGCGCCCAGAAGAGCGGCGCCCCTACAAAAGGAGAATTGACATGGCTGTCACCAAGGAAGAGATCATCGAGGCCCTCAAGGAGATGCCCGCCCTCGAGCTTTCCGAGCTCGTCCACGAGCTGGAGGACGTCTTCGGCGTTTCCGCCGCTGCCCCCGTCGCCGTCGCCGCTGCCCCGGCCGCCGCTGCTGCTCCCGCTGAGGAGGAGAAGACCGAGTTCGACGTCGTGCTCGAGGCCTTCGGCGACAACAAGATCGCCGTCATCAAGGTTGTCCGTGCTCTGACCAGCCTCGGCCTCAAGGAGGCCAAGGAGGTCGTCGAGGGTGCCCCCAAGGCCGTCCTCGAGGGCGCCAAGAAGGACGACGCCGAGGCCGCCAAGAAGCAGCTCGAGGAGGCCGGCGCTACCGTCACCCTCAAGTAAGTTCGCTTACTCGGGTTTCGGCTCACAGCCACCTTCAAGGGTCGGGCGTTCGCGCCCGGCCCTTTTTTCATGCGGCAGGCCTCTTTCCGCGGATGGGCGCGGGGAAGGCGCGCCTCTGGGCATGGCGATAAAAAAGGGCGGCCGGAATCGATTTCCGGCCGCCCATTGTTTCTTCACAAGTAATCTAGCAGCGGTTTTACAAAAGCGCTGGTAAATAAGCTAGTTGAGCAAAGATAGTTCATGAGTAGTCATAAGTCAAGACTGTTCATTGACCTTACCAGGTGCATTGGCTAAATTATTACGTTGCGACAATTGCCGCCTTCCACCCTTTTGAAGGAGGAAAAGCCTGGTGTCTACCACAAAGACTTCTCTCACCAAACCACAAGGCACTACTGGACGCATGACCTTCGCCAAGATCGACCCTGCGATGGAGCTCCCCAACCTGATCTCCGTCCAGAAGGAGTCGTTCGAGCGCTTCATGGGCGAGGGCCTCGCGGAGTCCTTCGCCGAGTTCTCCCCCATCGAGAACTCCGCCAAGAACATGCAGGTCACCTTCGGCGACCATCAGTTCGGCGACCCGGCGCACACCATCGCCGAGTGCCGCGCCAAGGACATCTCCTACCAGGCGCCCCTCTTCGTGGACGTCCGCTTCGCCAACCTCGAGACCGGCGAGATCAAGGAGCAGCTCGTCTTCATGGGCGACTTCCCGCTCATGACCGAGCGCGGCACCTTCGTCATCAACGGCACCGAGCGCGTCGTCGTCTCTCAGCTCGTCCGTTCCCCGGGCGTGTACTTCTCCACCGAGATGGACAACGGCGTCCAGGTCCACAAGGCGCAGTTTATCCCCGCGCGCGGCGCGTGGCTCGAGTTCGAGGTCGATAAGCGCGGCCACCTGGTCGTCTCCATCGACCGCAAGCGCCGCCAGTCCGCGACCATGTTCCTGCGCGCCCTCGGCATCGCCGAGTCCGACGACCAGATCCTCTCGCTCCTCGGCGACTCCGACGTCGTGCGCAACACCCTTGAGCGCGACACCGCGACCACCCGCGAGGACGCCCTGCTGGAGATCTACCGTCGCCAGCGCCCCGGCGAGCCGCCCACCGTCGACTCCGCCCGCAGCCTCATCGACGGCCTGTTCTTCAACCCGCAGCGCTACGACCTCGCCCGCGTCGGCCGCTACAAGGTCAACAAGAAGCTCGGTATCGACGTCGACGCCGCCGACAAGGTGCTCACGCAGGAGGACATCATCGCCTCCCTGCGCTACCTGCTCGCCGTCCACGCCGGTGACCCCAACTGCCGCCTCGACGACATCGACCACTTCGGTAACCGC
>CAVDXJ010000434.1:0-2071 GCA_963612765.1 Oscillospiraceae bacterium | reverse complement strand
GGTAAGTACGGCGCCCTGCCGCTCATTGTGACGTCCTTTGGCGTCATGGTCCTCTCGACGCTCTTTACCCTGCCCATCGCCTTGGGCAGCGCGATCTTTGTCGTGGAGGTGCGCCCCGGTTTTGGCCGCAAGGTCTTCCAGCCGCTGGTCGAGCTGCTGGTGGGCATCCCGTCTGTCGTCTATGGCCTGATCGGCCTCACCGTGGTCAACTCGGCCATGCGCGCGATCTTTGGAGAGGCCGCGGGCACCGGCGCGGGCATCCTCTCGGGCGCCATCGTGCTTGCCGTCATGATCTTGCCCACGGTGACCACGCTTTCGATCGACGCCCTGGCCGCCGTCCCCAACCAGTACCGCGAGGGCTCCTATGCCCTGGGCTGCACCCGCTGGCAGACGGTCTACCACGTGGTCTTGAAGTCGGCCCTGCCGTCGCTTATGACCGCCGTCATCCTGGGCATGACCCGAGCCTTTGGCGAGACCCTGGCCGTCCAGATGGTCATCGGCGGCGTCGAGAAGATCATGCCCACGGGCCTGCTTTCCCCGGCCGCGACCCTAACGACGGCTCTGACCTCGGGCTTTGCCAACGCGACCACCGGCTCTGTCCAGTACCACGCGCTTTGGGCCCTGGGCCTTTTGCTCATGGGCATGAGCCTGCTCTTCATCTTGATCATCCACCTCATTGGCTCGAAGGGGGCGAAGGACCGTGCCTAACGCTTCTGAATTCGCGGTTGCCAAAAAGGACGCCGACGAGAAGACCGCGCAGGTCGCCGCCACCGCCGCGTCGGCCCTCGACCTTGGCATCGACCTGGACGCCCACGCCGCTCGCATCGGCCGCCAAGACCGCGTGGCCACCGGCATCCTGACCGTCATCGTGGCCTTTGTCCTGGCCCTTCTCGCCGCCATCGTGGCCTTCATCTTGTTCCAGGGCCTGGGCAAGGCCCTCTCGCCGGGCTTCCTCACGACGGCCCCCACCGCCACCGAGAACCCCGGCATCTCCAGCGAGCTCTTCGACAGCTTCTACATGCTGGTCATCACCCTGCTCATCAGCGTGCCCATCAGCCTGGGTGCGGCCATCTTCCTGGTCGAGTACGCGCCCGACAACTGGGTGACCAAGGCAGCCTCGACCGCGATCGAGACCCTCTCGAGCCTGCCGTCGATCGTCGTGGGCATGTTCGGCAGTCTCTTCTTCGTGGTGACCCTGGGCTGGGGCATTTCGATCATCGCGGGCGCCATGGCCCTTACGATGTTCAACATCCCCATCCTGGTGCGCGTCATCCAGCAGGCGCTGGAAGACGTCCCCAAAAGCCAGCGCGACGCCGGCCTTGCCATGGGCCTCACCCGTTGGGAGACGACCCTGCACGTTCTTCTCCCCGCGGCAATGCCCGCTATCGTGACCGGCATCGTCATCTCGGCCGGCCGCGTCTTTGGCGAGGCGGCTGCCCTGATCTTCACCTCGGGCTCGGCCGCGGTCAACATCAACTTCGCCAGCGCCAACCTGGCAAGCCCGCGCAACCCCTGGAACATCTTCCGTCCCGCCGAGACCCTGGCCGTCCACATCTGGAAGCTCAAGATGGAGCCTTCGCCCGGCAACGACAGCATCGTCTGGGGCACCGCGGCGGTCCTGATCATCTGCGTGCTGCTGTTCAACGTGCTGGCGCGCGTGGCAGGCAAGGCCCTGGCCAAGAAGATGACGAGCGAGTAGTGATGGAGCCTATGAACAACACGCACATCCACGGTGAGGCGCAGGCCCCCTTGCGGCACCTGCTTGAGACCCACGACGTCACCGTCAAGTACAACCTTGAGCACGAGGCCCTGCACCCCACGAGCCTCAACTTCGACGCCGGCATGGTGACTGCCTTGATCGGCCCCTCGGGCTGCGGCAAGTCCACGTTCCTGCGCTGCTTGAACCTCATGAACATCGAGATCCCGCGCTGCGTGGTGGGCGGGCAGATCATCTACCACGACCACAACATCAACACTCGCGAAGAGAACCTCTTTGAGCTGAGAAAATCCATCGGCATGGTCTTTCAGCAGCCCACGCCGTTCCGCAAGTCGATTCGCGAGAACATCCTCT
>CAVDXJ010000433.1:0-2071 GCA_963612765.1 Oscillospiraceae bacterium | reverse complement strand
GCTCACCGTAGACGACGTAGGCGGTCTGCTTGTGGGCAGCCTGCTCGGCCTGTTCGACGGCCTCCTCAAGAGCGCCCTTGGCCTCGGCAACGCCCTCCTCAAGCTTGGCAGCCTCGGGGGCAGCCTTGCCAGAGATCTTGTTTGCGACGGCGGTGACGCCCCTGACGACCCCGTCGACCGCGCCGTTGACCGCGCTGTTGACGGTCTCGGTCACGGCAGAGGCCGCGCCAGAGACAGACGCGACGTCGCCCAGGATCACGTTCACGCCCTCGATGGACTCGTTTGCGTTGTCCACGGCGGCAGAGGTCTTCTCGACAAGGGCGGGGAGCTCCTTCACAGCGGGCTGCAGCTCATCGACCATGCCATCGAGCTTCGATACGATAGGCTGGGTCTGCACCAGGATCTCATTGGCAGAAGCGGCGACGTCGTCGATAGACTTGCGCGCGCTCCTCATGGTGAGACCAAGCTCGACCAGGGCCCAAACGCCGGCGATGACAAGAACAACTAATGCGATGGACAAGTAATCCATGAACGCCCCTTCCAAAAGAGGGAACCCAACGTTAAAAATAGCTGACTCCGAGTCAACAAATCACATTCTACCCGAGATGAGCCCCGTCAAGCCCCATCTTGTGCATCAGCTTGGTCTTTGGCTGCCGCGTCCAAACGCCACGACTCCCAACCTCGCGGGCTTGGGTGGTAGAAACAGCCCTTCTCCAGCCCCTCTGGCAAGTAGCGCTGAGAAACCCATCCCGTGGGGTAGTTGTGCGGGTACAGGTAGGCGCCGTACTCATCGGAGCCCGGGCGGTGGCGGTCTCGCAGGTAGCTGGGCACTTCTCGCCTGGGGCCGCTTCGCACCTCTGACAGGGCCTCATCGACGCCTGCCTCACAGGCGTTTGACTTAGGCGCCAGGGCTAAATACGTGGCCGCCTGGGCCAAGTTGATGCGGCACTCGGGAAGACCGATGACCTCAACGGCCCTAAATGCGGCTTCGGCGACGAGAAGGGCCTGCGGGTCGGCGTTACCCACGTCCTCAGAGGCGCAGATCATGATGCGGCGGGCGATGAACTTGGGGTCCTCGCCTGCGTCCAGCATGCGTGCCAACCAATACAAGACGGCATCGGGGTCGCTGCCGCGCATCGACTTGATGAAGGCCGAGATGATGTCGTAGTGCATGTCGCCGTCTTTGTCATAGCTCAGGCCATGACGAGGATTTGTCTCCAAGACGTTCTCTGCCGTGATCTCTGCCGGCTCATCAGAATCCGAGTCAGTGTCGACCATCTGACTTGCCAGCTCAAGAGAGGTCAGAGCAGCGCGCCCGTCTCCCCCGGCAAGCTTAACAATCTCGTCCTCGGCCTCTTTAGACAGAACAAACGCGCCCTTAAGGCCGTCTTCGCTGGCGCAAGCCGAGACAAGCATCGCCCGCAGCGATTCGTCGTCCAACGGTTCAAGCTCGACGATCCTGGACCTGCTGATAAGCGCCGAGTTAACCTCAAAGAAAGGATTCTCGGTCGTGGCTCCAATCAAGACCACCACGCGGTCCTCTACTGCATGGAGAAGAGCATCTTGCTGAGACCTGCTAAAGCGGTGAATCTCGTCAACAAACAAGATGGTGCGGCGCCCTTGCGTCAACAGGCGGCTCTCTGCCGCATCGATCTCTCGCCGCAGGTCCTTTACGCTTCCTGTGACGGCCGAGACCTCGACAAACTCCGCGTGGGTGGTGTGCGCGATGATGCGTGCCAACGTGGTCTTGCCGGTACCCGCCGGGCCATACAAGATGACAGACGATAGCGTATCGTGCTCAATCGCACGACGCAGCCACGACCCCTCGCCCACTGCCTTCTTTTGCCCAAAATACCCGTCCAGGTTCTTGGGCCTCATCCTTACGGCGAGCGGTGCATTGGCGTTCTTAGCCGAGTTCTCTATACGCGAAAATAAGGTATCCATGAGAACGATTGTACGATAAATTTCCAACCGAGAAACGCAAAAAGGTCCTTCCCCTCAAAAGAAGAAGGACCTTTGAACAAGCGAAACGCCCCAAGGTGGTCAGCGGCGTCCTGCTCTCCCACGGACT
>CAVDXJ010000432.1:0-2074 GCA_963612765.1 Oscillospiraceae bacterium | reverse complement strand
GTCCAGTCGCAGGACCAGCGCTCGCAGATCCAGAACCGCGAGGTCTGCATGCAGATGCTGCGTGCCCGCCTGTACGAGATGGAGCTCGAGCGCCAGCAGGCCGAGCTGGGCGCCGAGCGTTCCAGCCAGATTGGTCACGGCAACCGCAGCGAGAAGATCCGCACCTACAACCTGCCGCAGGACCGCGTGACCGACCACCGCATTGGCTTCAACTCCACCTACAACGGCGTCCTTCTCGGCAACAGCCTCTCCGACGTCATCGAGGCCCTGGCAGCCGCCGAGCGCGCCGAGAAACTCGCCCAGTCTGTGTAGGATTTTTAAGCTTTTTCAAATTTTGATTGAGCCCACGTCGCGATATCGTCGCTGACGTGGGCTTTTTTGATGAAGTGCGGAAGCTTCCATATTCGCGGAGGAAAAAATTCTCGGGGGGGGGTATTCTATGAGCAGGATAGTTTTTTGTCCAGGGGAGCGGTTTCACTAACCGGTTTAGCCGCAAGCGGGGGAGTCGAAAAGAGGCAAGGATGGCGGAGGCAAACAATAGCCTTACACCAACGGCAAAAGCGATACTGGAATATCTAAGTTCCAATCAATCCATGTCTGTTACCAAGGCAGATATTGCAAAAGCCGTCGACTGCGCCGAGAAGACCGCCGACCGCCTGATGAAGAAGATGCGCGATTCGGGCCTGATCGAGGTCAAGGAGAACTGGTCAGAGACCGGCGCCCAGCTCGCCAACACCTACACCGTTACCAAATAGGCAGGTCAGAGGCTCGTCTGAGTTTTTGCGCGGGCGCTCCTAAGCCTCCCTTGCATTTTGTCTGCACTCCTCAACATTCAAATAACCTGCAGGTGAGAAACCCTATCAGGCATTTGTCTGATAGGGTTTTGTCAGATTCCTGATAGGCAAGATCGCACTTTTCAAAACAGTTGAATTTCTCGCCAGCGCCCTGAGCTATGCTTTTCCAACACGACCAAAAGGGGAGAGCACATGGAGCAAAACGAGGCCTGGACCGTAAAGAAAGTCCTGGACTGGACAAGCGGCTACCTTGAGCGCCGCGGAGACGAGCACCCGCGGCTTTCGGCCGAGTGGCTGCTGTGCGCGGTGACCGGCCTTACGCGCGTGGGCGTCTATACCAACTTTGACAAGCCCCTTAACCCGCAGGAGCTCTCTGCGATGCACGCCGCGATTGAGCGTCGCGCGGCCGGCGAGCCCTTGCAGTACGTTACCGGTGAGATGCCCTTCCGCCACATCGTCTTGCGATGCGAGAAGGGCGTCTTGATTCCCCGTCCCGAGACCGAGGTCCTGGTTGACCTGGCCCTCGAAGGCGTTGACGCCGCAAATGCTGCGGCCGGCGGCCAGGGCGTGAACGTCCTTGAGGTCGGCACGGGCACGGGCTGCATTTCGTTGTCCATCGCCCAGGAGCGCCCGGGTACGCACCTTACGGCGACGGATCTCTCTCCTATAGCCTTTGACCTGGCAAAACGCAACCGCGATTCGCTGGGCTTGCAGGACGCGGTCGACATCATCCAGACCGATCTGGCCGCTGACGTCGACCCGGCCCTGATGGGCACCTTCGCCGTCCTGGTCTCTAACCCGCCCTACATCCCTACGCGCGTGCTTGAGCAAGAGGTCCCCGCCGAGGTACGCGACCATGAGCCCGAGCTGGCCTTGGACGGGGGAGAAGATGGTCTGGACGTCTTCCGCCGTTTGCTTGACCTGGCCCCGCAGGCCTTGTGCCCCGGCGGCATGATGGCGGTCGAGTTGTTCGAAGGCCATCTCGACCAGGCCGCCGCCCTGACCCGCGCGGCCGGCGGCTGGGCGCGCGTCGAGGTCCACGAGGACCTTACTCACCGCCCCCGTGTCTTGGTGGCTGTGCTCGAGGGCGAGCTGCCACGCACCTCTCCCGTCCTTTCCGCCAAGACGTTGACTGTCGACCCCAATAACCCGCAGGTAGATGCCGTTGAACGCGCGGCCCAGGTGTTGCGCGACGGCGGCGTGGTGGCCTTGCCCACCGATTCGGTTTACGGTCTGGCCTGCCTGGCGTCCGCTGACCACCCCGGCCACCGCCGCATCTT
>CAVDXJ010000431.1:0-2077 GCA_963612765.1 Oscillospiraceae bacterium | reverse complement strand
CTGTCTTGTCCGATCTTCTCGATCGCGGTATCCGGTTCTCAAGGTCCGTCGCGCCGGTTTGTCTTTTGGACTCACCCGTGCGCGAGGAATAACTATACGCGAGGAACGACTCGAAACAATCGTGAGAAATCGTCTTCATATTTCCCACACATTTCCTACCGGTAACGGAGGAAGACGCTACGCTCACCTAGTTTGGAAGGCCGTTCTTTACTAGATAGCTTACGGCGTCGAGAAGGTCGTCTCGGTCCTTCTCGGTGGGGGCTTCTGCGTAGAGACGGACAACTGCGTCTGTGCGCGACGGTCGCACCAGGACCCAAGAGCCGTCGGCAAACGATAGGCGCAGACCATCGGCGTGGCTCACGTCGACGGGTACCCTACCGGCAACATCGGGCGGGTTGAGGCCCGGCAGGATGTTACGGAAAGCCTGGGTGTAGGCAGAGTCGAGGTGCAGGTCTCGGCGCTTATAGCACATGCGGCCAAGGCGTGACTGCTGCTCGGCGACCAAATCTTTGAGGCTTTGGCCCTTCTGGCAAACAAGCTCGACCAGCAAAAGGCAGGCGAGAAGGCCGTCCCTCTCATATAGGTGTTGGGGTAGGCAGAGGCCACCGTACTCCTCGACACCCATGAGGACATCGCCCTCTAGCACTTCTCTATATATACGTGAGAAGCCAACGGGGACGCTGACGCACGTGAGGCCCAGCTCGCCCGCCTGACGCTCGATAGAAGCCGAGCAGGTGAGCGTGGTAATGACGCGGCCCGAGAGGTTCTTCTCAGCTACAAGGTGACGCATGATGAGGGGAACAAGCTGGCTTGCGGAGAGCAGGTGGCCCTCGTGGTCGATGGCACTGGCCCGATCGGCGTCGCCGTCAAGGATAAGGCCCAGGTGTGCGCCGCGAGAAACGACCTCTTGCTCGCACTCGTCGGCCCAGGGGTCGACGGGAATGGGGTGCAGGCCGTTGAAATCAGGCATGGCCTGGGCGTGGATTTCTGCCACCTGACAGCCAAGTTTACGCAGGATATCGGCCAGGTAGTAAGAAGACGCGCCGTACATAGGGTCGACCACGACCGACGGGGCCGCCGCGCGAATCGCCTGCGCGTCCACCTGGGCGAGAAGGCCCTCTATATAGTTGCTCATCAAGTCGCGAAGCTCGTATGAGCCGCGCGCCTGCGTGGCGTCGCCCGAGACCTGCTGCTCGAGGTCGTCGATAAACTCCTGGCGAAGCGGTCCGCCGTCGCTTTTGCGAATGAGGATGCCGCCGTACTCGCAGGACTTGTCACTGGCAGTTATGATGACGCCGCCGATAGCCTGCGGGTCGTGGGCACAGTTCCAACCCACGGCGGGCGTGGGGCACGGGCGGTCTGACAGGCAGACGCGAAGGCCGTAGGAACCCAGAACCGCCGCCGCGGTCTCGGCAAAAAGACGCGAGCCAACGCGCGTGTCGTAGCCGACGTACACCGTGGCCCCCGGCGCAGTATCGGCCCAAAGCAGACCCAGGCCGTCAACGAGCCTCACCACGTTTTCTTCGGTGAAGCCATCATCGAAGCGAGACTGCCAGCCGTCGTTGCCAAAACGGATGATTTCTTGCTGCCTATCCAAGGTTAAGCCCCTGACGTGCTACTCCTTGGGGATGTTAACCCCTTGCTTTTCCAGATACTCGATGAGACGCTGCATGGTCTCGGAAGAAAGCACGTGCTCCATAAGACATGCCTCTTCGTCTGCGGTATCGGGGTCAACGCCAAGATCGGTCTCGAGGAAGGCGCGCAGAGCACGGTGGGAACGCCACACCATGCGGGCGTACTTCTCGCCGTCTTGGGTCAAGGTGATGCAGCCGTAGCGGCACTGCTCGACCATGCCCATCTCTTTGAGCATGGAGAGGGCCTTGTTGACGCTGGCCTTGGAAACGCCCAGTTGCTCGGCCACGTCAACCGAGCGCACGGACTTATCTGCCTCGGCGCTGTCGCGGGAGAGGCGGTAAATGGACTCCAGGTAATCCTCGCCTGCGCGAGTGAGGGAGTGATCGTCTTGCACACCGGTATTAATCATGAGGACCCACCGTTCTTGGTTGCATTACGCCGC
>CAVDXJ010000430.1:0-2083 GCA_963612765.1 Oscillospiraceae bacterium | reverse complement strand
CCGTTACCCTGGGCATGCTTAAGTTCCTGGGCCTTGAGCAGATCTTGAAGAACAGCCTGACCACCCTTCCCATGGGCGGCGGCAAGGGCGGCTCGGACTTCGACCCCAAGGGCAAGTCCAACAATGAGATCATGCACTTCTGCCAGTCCTTCATGACCGAGCTTTGCCGCCACATTGGCCCCAACACCGACGTTCCCGCCGGTGACCTGGGCGTCGGCGGCCGCGAGGTTGCCTACATGTTTGGTCAGTACAAGCGTATCCGCAACGAGTGGACCGGTGTGCTTACCGGCAAGGGCCTCTCTTTTGGCGGCTCTCTTGCCCGCACCGAGGCCACCGGCTACGGCCTGGTCTACTTTGTGGACGAGTACTTGAAGTCCAACGGCGACTCCTTCGAGGGCAAAAACGTCGTGGTCCACGGCTCGGGCAACGTCGCAATCTATGCCATCCAGAAGGTCGCCCAGCTGGGCGGCAAGGTGCTTGCCTGCTCTGACACCAAGGGCTGGGTCGAGGACCCCGACGGCATCGACTACCAGGTGCTCGAGGCCATCTACAACAAGAAGCGCTCCGGCAACGACAAGGGCGTCTCTCTTGCCATGTACGTCGACGAGCGCCCCAACGCAACCTGGCACGCCGAGGACGGTCGCGGCGTCTGGGGCGTGCCCTGCGACATCGCTCTTCCCTGCGCCCGTGAGAACACCCTGCTTCTTGAGGATGCCCAGAAGCTCGTGGCCGGCGGCTGCAAGGTCGTGGGCGAGGGCGCCAACATGCCCACCAGCATCGACGCCACCGAGTACTTCCAGGCCAACGACGTGGCCTTCATGCCCGGTAAGGCCGCTAACGCCGGCGGCGTGCTGGTCTCTGGCCTTGAGATGAGCCAGAACGCCGAGCACCTCTCCTGGACCTTCGAGGAGGTCGACGGCAAGCTCGAGCAGCTTATGCGCGGCATGTTCCACAACGTCGACGACACCGCCAAGAAGTACGGCCACGAGGGCAACTTTGTCATGGGCGCCAACATCGCCGGCTTCGAGAAGGTCGCCGACGCCATGCTCGCTCAGGGCGTCTGCTAGTCCAGCTCGGCGTATTATTGCGTCTTGATTAAGAGGCGCTGCTTGCGCGCGCACCGCGTGTGAGCAGCGCCTCTTTTGCGTTTCTCGGCGTCTTATGGGCTCTTCTTATGGCCCCAAATTGTTTTACACAAAGTAAGTTGATGCCCTCGGTATACTGACAAAGACCTTTAATGCGGTACGAGAGACCGAGAAGGCGTCCATAACGTGTTTACGTAGCCTTATTCGGAGTTTGCCCACTTGGTAAGCTCCGTTTTTTTAAGGCGGCGCGATGCGGGCAAGACGCAGGCGAAAGGACGGTGTTGCGTTGAACCTTTTGGTTGACGGCGGCAAGCATGCCAAGGCGCTTCTGGCGCTTGAGGACGGCAGTTACTTCTTTGGGCGTTGCGCTGGCGCGCAAGGGGAGACCTTTGGCGAGGTGGTGTTCAACACCTCGATGGTGGGTTACCAAGAGATCGTCTCTGACCCCTCCTACGCCGGCCAGCTGGTTACCCTGACCTACCCGCAGGTGGGCAACTACGGCGTGAACGAGATCGACATGCAGGCCCGCGAGCTGCACCTGGCCGGCCTTATCGTCCACGACATGTGCTACCAGCCCTCCAACTGGCAGTCCGTCACTTCGCTGCCCGATTTTCTCGCCGAGCGCGGCATCGTGGCCATCGAGGACGTCGACACCCGCGCCCTTACCTTGAAGATCCGCGACAACGGTGCCTGCAAGGCCGCTATCTCGACGGTTGACCTCGACCCCCAGAGCCTGGTTGCCCGCGTGCGCGCCTCCGAGCCTATCTCTGACCACAACTACGTGGCCGACGTATCGTGCGGAGAGTCCTACGTGGTTCCCGCCAAGGGCGAGTGCAAGCACAAGGTCGTGGCCTACGACTGCGGCGAGAAGACCGGCATCGCCAAGCGTCTGGCCGCCGTTGGCTGCGAGGTCACCGTGGTGCCTTGGGACACCCCGGTGGAGAAGGCCCTGGCCATGGAGCCCGACGGTATCTTCTTTTCCAACGGCCCCGGCGACC
>CAVDXJ010000429.1:0-2089 GCA_963612765.1 Oscillospiraceae bacterium | reverse complement strand
CGCGTGGTCGCCGTGGTCGTGCCCATGCGCGTGCGCCGACGCCGAGACGCGCCGGGCCGGGTCCAAGACCCTCTCCCCCGCCGTCACGGTTACGCCGTGCAGACCGGCAATCAGCCGCTCCACCGGCTCGGTGTACTCACACAAAAGCTGCAGCCCGCCCTCGCCCCAAAACAGCGGCGTGTGCGTGTTGCCAACCTCCCAACCAACACGGGCAAGCATGAACGCGTGACCCGCGTCCGCATCGATGACCAGGCACTTTGTGGGCAGCAGGCGCACGGCCACGACCGTCTCGCCGCCGTCGGCGCCCTTCTCGACGCCAAGCACGTCCCCGTCAGACAACCCGCGCGACAGCACCCAGTCGCCCAGGCGCACGCCAACCTCTCGACCGCCGGCGCTCACCTTGCGGTGCAGCTTCTTGAACGCCTCGTGCCAGTCAACGTCCACGTAGTCCACCGCGGCGCCGGCCGCCACGCGGGCGGCCCAATCGTCGTCGGCCAGGTTGCCCAGGACCTTCTCGCATAACATAGGCTCGGCCCCTTAGAACAGGTTGTAGAGCTGCGCCAAGGGCAGCTTCTTGGCGGGCTCACAGGTGGCGACCTCGCCGTCGACGGTGACCTTGTAGGTCTCGGGGTCGACCTCGATGGCGGGCGTGGCGTCGTTCAGACGCATGTCCGCCTTGGTGACGGTACGGCAGCCGTGGACGGCGGCGCAGCGCTTCTTCAAGCCCAGCTGCTTGGGAACCTCCAGGTCAAGGGCCGCCTGCGAGACAAACGTGAGGCAGCTCGTGGCGCGGGCCAGGCCGTCGGCGGCGAACATGTGGCGGTAGGTCACCGGCTCGGTCGTGGGAATCGAGGCGTTGGCGTCTCCCATCTTGGAGGCCACGATCATGCCGCCCTTGACGATGATGTCGGGGCGCGAGCCAAAGAAGGCCGGGTTCCACAGCACCAGGTCGGCGAACTTGCCCACCTCGACGGAGCCCACGTAGTCGGCGATGCCGTGGGTGAGGGCGGGGTTGATAGTGTACTTGGCAACGTAGCGGCGGGCACGGAAGTTGTCGTTGCCGTTGGCGGCGTCCTCGGGCAGGGGTCCGCGCTGGTCGCGCATCTTGGAGGCCGTCTGCCAGGTGCGGGTGACGACCTCGCCCACGCGGCCCATGGCCTGCGAGTCGGAGCTCATCATGCTAAAGACGCCCATGTCCTGCAGGACGTCCTCGGCGGCGATCGTCTCTGGGCGAATGCGCGAGTCGGCGAAGGCCACGTCCTCGGGGATCGACTTGTCCAGGTGGTGACAGACCATGAGCATGTCCATGTGCTCATCCAGGGTGTTGACCGTGAAGGGCATCGTGGGGTTGGTCGAGCTGGGCAAGATGTTAGGCTCGGCCGCGGCGCGGATGATGTCCGGAGCGTGGCCGCCGCCCGCGCCCTCGGTGTGGTAAGTGTGGATGGCGCGCCCACCAATCGCGGCGATGGTGTCCTCGACGCAGCCGGCCTCGTTAAGGGTGTCGGTGTGGAGAGATACCTGCACGTCGTAGGCGTCGGCCACGTTGAGGGCGTGGTTGATCGCGGCGGGCGTGGCGCCCCAGTCCTCGTGGACCTTGAGGCCGATGGCGCCGGCCTCGATCTGCTCGGCCAGCGGGCGCTCGTCGGAGCAGTTGCCCTTGCCGGTGAAGCCCAGGTTCATGGGGTAGTCCTCGGCGGCCTTGAGCATCATGTGGATGTTCCAGGGGCCGGGGGTCGAGGTCACGGCGTTAGTGCCGTCGGCCGGGCCGGTGCCGCCGCCGATCATGGTGGTCACGCCCGAGTACAGGGCGCAGTCGATCTGCTGCGGGCAGATGAAGTGGATGTGGGTGTCGATGCCGCCGGCCGTGACGATCAGGCCCTCGCCGGCCAGGGCCTCGGTGCCCGCGCCCACGGTCATGCCGGGGGTCACGTTGTCCATGGTGTCGGGGTTGCCGGCGTGGCCGATGCCCACGATGTAGCCGCCCTTGATGCCGATGTCGGCCTTGTAGATGCCGGTGTAGTCGAGGATAAGCGCGTTGGTGATCACCAGGTCGAGAACACCATCAGCGCTGGTAGAACGGACGTTTTGG
>CAVDXJ010000428.1:0-2090 GCA_963612765.1 Oscillospiraceae bacterium | reverse complement strand
GGAGCAGGTGCGCGCTTGGGCGAGCCTCGGGGGCCGCAAGGAAAGGTAGCCGCGCCGCTTCAGCCGCAGTATTTTGCCGATACCGCACACTCGGTTTCGAAACTCTAAAAAAGACGCTGATGACGACGATGAAATCTGGCTCTCTGACATGCTCAATGACGTCCAGTATGCGGCCCTGTGTGCGGCGTCTGTGAGAGGCTCGTCCGCTGGGAAGAGGACGGTTGAGCGCTATGACCTCGAAGCAAGCGAGTACAAGGACGTGGAGCTTGGCCCCGAGGATTACGTGCGCCACATGTGGGTCGACACGACCTCGCGGGAGTATGAGGAATGGTTGCTCTCTACCATCGTCTGGTCGCTGGGCGACCTTTGCTGGCCCCCAAAGGGCTACGAGTACGTTCTGCTCGAAACTGAGGGCTAGATGTGGCTGTTGACAAGCGGGTGTGGCAGCAATTGACGATGCGACCGCTTTGCGGGCGTAAATGCGGGTGCAAAAAAATACGCCCGCATTTACGCCCGTTTGTCTACACTAGAGCATGTGAACTGCGGAAAGGGGTTCGGCAATGAGGGAATCTAGCGTTCTTGAGTTCAAGGAGCTGGTGACGAGCTCGTTCCTAAAAACGGTGAGTGCATTTGCGAACTACGGCGGCGGGGAAATTCTCTTCGGCATCAACGATGATGGGCAAACCGTTGGGGTGGAGGACACTCAGGAGGCCTGCCTTTCCATCGAGAACAAGATCAACGACTCCCTATCGCCGGCCCCCGACTATTCGCTTGCCGTCAATGAAGAAACGCGTGTGATATGCCTTGCGGTAAAAGAAGGCCTTCACAAGCCGTACTTCTATCGGTCTAAGGCTTACCGCAGAAGCGATACCGCCACGGTCGAGGTTGATTCGCTCGAATTGCGAAGGCTCCTGCTCGAAGGGGCGAACCTCACATTTGACGCTACGGCTTCTCGAGAAAGCCAGCTTGCTTTTTCTTGTCTTGAGGCGCGGATGCATGACGTGCTTGGTGTGGCGACTCTTACCGACGACATCCTAAGAACACTCGAGTTGAAGGACGATAAGGGCGCGTATACGGTTGCAGGCGAGATTCTTGCGGACTCCAACAGTTTCCCCGGCATCGATATGGTGCGGTTCGGCGATTCGATCAGCGTCTTTTTGGATCGCGAGACACACGAGCGCTGTTCGGTGCTCGAACAATATGACGCGGCGTTGGCGCTGTACCGCAAGTACTACCAGTACGAGGTGGTTGAGGGGGCTGCGCGCAACGGCTATGAGCTTGTTCCCGAGGCGGCGTTCCGCGAGGCGGTCGCGAACGCTCTTGTGCACAGGACGTGGGACATCAACGCCCACGTGAGGATCTCCATGTTCCAAGACAGGATTGAGGTGTCGTCACCAGGCGGGCTTCCGTCCGGGATTAGCGAACGGGAATACCTTGACGGGCAAGTCTCTAAGCTTAGGAACCCTATCTTGGGCAACGTCTTTTTCAGGCTCCGTCTTATCGAGAGGTTCGGGACGGGCGTGCTTAGGATTAAGGATGCTTACAGAGGTAGCGAGCGGCAGCCGAAATTTGAGGTGTACGAAAACTCGATTTGCGTGGTGCTTCCCCTTACAAGAGGCGAGACGCCGCTATCGGACGACGAGAATAAGGTGCTGCAGGCCCTTATCGGAAGGTCTCTCCAGATGTCCGAGATATGCACAAAGACGGGCTTCGGAAGGACAAAGGCGCAGGCAATCGTAAAGGGGCTCGTCGAGGGAGGCTATGCCGTGGTCTCCGGAACCGGAAGAGGCACGAGGTACTCTGCCCCAAGGTAAGGAAGCGAGGGCTCGACGCCGCGCGGCGCCGCGAAACGGGGACTGTAAAGTGGCTGACTTGTTTGGACACGAAATCGGGGCTCGGAAGAGCGCCCGCGTCCTTTAGGTCGGCCGCCTAGGCGGCCGTCAGCCCCGAATGGTACCACTCGGCCGGCGTGTCGTAGCCGAGCGACTGGTGGCGCCTCGAGTTGTTGTACTGGTCGACGTAGCCCGCGACGAGTCTCCTGAGCTCGGCCGGGGTGGCGTACTCGCTGATGCGCAGGCACTCGGTCTTGA
>CAVDXJ010000427.1:0-2091 GCA_963612765.1 Oscillospiraceae bacterium | reverse complement strand
GCGTAGACGCTCCACCAGCCGGTCATGCAGAAGATGTTGATCAGGCCGGCGATGCCGTTGAAGACGTTGTTCCAACCGGCAAGCTGCGTTGCGCCCTCAGAGGTCACCCAGGTCGTCTCGCCAAGGGCGAAGAAGTGGTAAGCGCTCTCGAAGTCAGAGCACACGGCGATCAAGATGTTGATGGCCACGATCAAGAACGGGTAGGCGCGGAACCACTTGGCCTTGCCGATCTTGCCCCACTGGTACTTGATGGCAATAAAGCCCCAGCAACCGGCCAGCGCCGCGTAGACCTTGGCGTAGTGGAACCAGCTGTTCTGGTAGATGTGAGTGGGGTTGGCAAGCGCCCACTCGGCGCCCTGCGAGACGCCCACGGCGATGGCCGCGCAGTAGATGGTCATGGCCAGCGGAGCCACGCCAAAGATGATTGCCGCGCCGATCTTGGTGCGGCGGCCGATCTCGTTGGCCACGATCAGGCCCACGAACACCATGGCCCAGCCCAACCAGTGGTAAACCGTGTTGGAGCTCCAAACGTCGAACAGCATTTCTTTCCTCTCTCCTTGTACTTGCACGGGCACGAGGCCCGTGACCTTGTGTGTTTTGCCGAGGCTCTAGCCCAGGTCCAAGTGCAGGGTCTTGGCGATAAGGTCGGCGATGACCTCCTTGGACGCCTCGGGATTTTGGCGCACGTAACCCACCAAGCCAAAGATCAGCAGGTAGAACGTGTCGTAAACGTTGTCGATCTCCATCTTGTGCATCGCGGCGTAGTCGCGCGCCGTGGTGTCTGTGAGATAATGCGCCAAGGCGTCGGCGCTTTGCTGAGAAAACCGCAGGTAAAGCGCGGCGTTCTCGGGCTTTAGAAGCAGCTGGCGAAAAGTATCGCGCTCGAGCAGCAACGCCGTGGTCATCTCAACGCAGTCTTTAAGCGCGCCCGCCACGTCGCCCGTGGTGCGGGTCTCGTTCCACTCTTTGACAGCCTCGACGAAGCCTTGGACATAACCGTCCAAAACCGCGTTGGTCACGGCCTCTTTGTCGCAAAAGTAGTGGTAGAAGAGGCTGCGCGTGATGCCTGCCTTCTCGGTAATGTCCTTCACCGAGGTCCGCGCGATGCCCTTCTCGCCAAAAAGCTCCCTTGCGGCATCGACGATCTGCTTGCTCCTGGCGGAGCTAATCTCGGTGGTTTCCACTTACTGACCTCTTCTAAAACGAGAAACGCCTGCGATTGACACTGTGTCAACCGCAGGCTCATTATGCATGTGTAGGCTTTGTGATGCAAGCCTTACCGGGAGATGAACCCGCTAAACGTGGTCGATTAGCTCGTCGGCAGGCTTGCGCTTGGCGTGCAGGGGGCCGGGTTCGGCGTCGGGCGCGGGGTAGCCCAGCGGGAAGATCGCCAGCAGGTTGTGGTCGGCCATCTGGGGAAAGGCCTTCTTCAGGGCCGGTGCGTCAAAGTGGCCCACCCAGGTGGTACCCAGCCCCAGGTCCTGGACCTCGAGCATCATCTGCGTGGCAGCGATGGCCGCGTCGACGTCGGCGTAGTTGTAGCCGTCGAACTTGCGCACCCAGGCCTCGTCGGCAGCGGAGCCCACAACGATGAAGGTCTTGGCGTCAAAGTGAAAGCGCGTAGTGGCGGCGAGCTTGGCCACGTCCTCGTCACCCGTGATGACCCAGGCGTGCCAAGGCTGCTTATCGACGGCGGTGGGGGCCAGGATACCGGCGGTAAGGATTGCGGTCACCTGCTCTTCCGAGACGGGCTGGTCGGAGAACTTGCGGCAAGAGTAACGGTTTGCGGCGAGGGTCAAGAAGTCAGACATGGGCATGCCTTTCTGCTGGTATCTGCGCCGCGCACCCGCGCGGCCCTACAGCAACGTTATAGCCCACCCGCGGGCCGCGACTGCAAAAGAAATGCGCGAAGTGGACGTAAATTCTCGCAAGAGTGGGCGCCGGGACGGCAAAGGAGCGCCCCAGCCAAACACGCGCGACTTTTCCTGGTTTAAAACGCGATCGGGCGAGTAACGGGCAAAACCCAACTGGGCAAACGTGACAGAAATGGAGCCCACTACTTGGCCGAAGCGGATTTAAACCAGGAAAAGT
>CAVDXJ010000426.1:0-2093 GCA_963612765.1 Oscillospiraceae bacterium | reverse complement strand
TGATGGAGGTGAGCTTGGTCACGCCGTCAACCAGGTCGGCCACGGTTTGGCCAAAAAGGTCAGCCAGCTGCGTCAAGGTGGCCGAGGTGTCCTCGACGGTGTCGTGGAGAAGGGCCGCGCAGATGGTGTCCTCGTCCATGTGCAAGTCCTTGGCAAGGATGAGGGCGACCTCGACGGGGTGGTTGATGTAGGGCTCGCCCGAGCGGCGGCGCTGGTCCTTGTGGTACTGGGCCGCAAAATGGTAGGCGCGCGAAACCATGTCCAGGCCGTCGGCGTCCAGGTAGGCGGCGCATGCCTCTTCCAGCAAGCGGAAGTTGGCGGCGTCGGGGGCGGCCTTCTCGGCGGGGGCTGCGGGGACCGCGGGCGGGGGGGCCGGGGCGGCCACGGGCGCAGGCCCGGTGCCCTTCTCGGCAGACGGCGAGACGGTCTTCTCGGCAACCGCGGCGTCCTTCTCGGCGCCTGTCACGTAAACGCGTGCGTCGTCCATGGTTACTTCCCCTCTCCCATCTGCTTGCCGAAGTTGGGCGTGATGGGCCTCACGATACGGGCGAGAAGCTCGTCTGCCGGGCAATCGAGCGCCCAGGCAGCAAAGCTGTCGAACTCCTCGCGTTGGTGCATCCCCTCAAGATAGCGCACGGAGCGCGTGAGCTCCATCCTAACCGGATTGGGGACCAAACTCACGCGGCGCTGGTCGGCGATGCCGCTGATTGAAACAAAGCCCAGCTCTTCGAAGACGCCCAGGCCCGGCTCGACCTGGGTGGCGTCGAGCGCGGCGCGCGGGTTCTTGGAGCGGGCGGCGTCGACAAAGGCCTTGGGGTCAAGGGGCACCGGCTGCGCGGCGTTTTGAGTGAGCTCGCGCAGCGCGCGGTAGAGCTCGATCATGGTCTCACGCGGCGGAGCCATCGTGCCAATAAGGCGCTGGTTGATGCCGGTGTCGTAGGCGTTGAAGAGCATGTGGACCTGCGCCTCTTGGCCGTCGCGGCCGGCGCGGCCGCTCATTTGGTTGAAATCCACGCGGCCAAAGGGCATGCCGTAAAGGACCACGTGGCGAATGTCGGGCAGGTTGACGCCCTCGCCAAAGGCGCTGGTAGAGACGATGCAGGTAAGCTCGCCGGCACGGAAGGCCGCCTCAACGCGGCAGCGCGTGGGGCGGTCGAGGCCGGCGTTGTAGAAGGCGACCTTTGCGGCCAGCTCGGGGATGCGGTGGCGCAGCATCCGGCACAAGGTGACGGACTGGTCGCGGCTGGTCACGTAGACCACGCACTTCTCGCCGCTGGAAACCAGGTTTACCAGGGCAGAGTCGCGGTCCTTGAAGGCGCGGCCGTCGGCCACGCGCAGGTTGGGACGCAGGGCATGGTCGCTTAAGACGCCGTCGGGCGCGATACCCAGAAGGCGGCAGGTCTCCTGCGCGACGTCTGTGGTGACGGTGGCCGAGACGGCCAGGCAAACGGGGTTGCCCAGGGTCTCGCGCACCTGCGGCAGGCTGGCGTAGGCGCTGCGGTTGCCCGACTTGGACATGCCGGCGTGGTGGGCCTCGTCGATGGCGAGAAACCCGATGTTGCCGGCCGCGAACTCGGCCGCGTGGATGGCAAGAAACTCGGGCGTGGTAAGGACGACGTCCAGGGTACGCGCTGCGAGGGCCGAGAAGACCGCGGCGCGGGCCTCTTGGCTGGACTCGCCGGTGATGACCGAGACGGTGACGCCCAGGTCTGCCAGGGCGCGGGCCAGGTGGAAGGACTGGTCCTGCACGAGGGCCCGCAGCGGGTAGACAAAGATGCTGGCGCGGAGGTTGAGAATGGCCTCGCGGGCGGCGTGGACGTGGAAGATCAGGGACTTGCCGCGGCCGGTGGCCATGACAGAGAGGCACGACTTGCCGGCAGCCAGGCTGTCGAGGGCGGCGGCCTGGGCGGGAAGCAGCGGGTTGTCCCCGATCATGCGGCGCACCAGCGCGGCGGTGAGGTCGTCGTAGGAAAGGGCGGCCAACTGGGCGCGGGTGGCGGCGCTGAGGGCCGGGTCGGCGGCGGGCTGCGGGGCGCCGGGGCCGGGCGCGGCCGTCGCGGCAGCGCCGCTGAGCTGGGCCTCGAGGGTGTCGG
>CAVDXJ010000425.1:0-2097 GCA_963612765.1 Oscillospiraceae bacterium | reverse complement strand
GGCCGCGACGGCCAAATCATCCGAGGTCATCGTGGCCGAAGCCAGCATGGGCACCAGGACGTGCTCGACCGTGGCGCCCGGATAGCGCACCATCGCGGCCGGGGTTACGGCGATTCCGCGCAGGCTCATGGCGTCTGCGATATCGCGGTACTGCCGACGCAACGTGGGAAAATACCGCATCACAACGGCCACCGGAATAGTCCAACGCTCGGGCACGTGCATGCGGCGCATCGCGGCGATCAGCTCGCTGGGCCGGGTCGTCGTAAACGCAAAGGTCCCCGCCATCATGCACGGCGCCATGAACCTAAAACTCGTGACAAAACCAGCCGCCACGGCAAGCGCCCCCTGCGGCTCAAGCCAGGGCGTCACCACGTGGTCCACCGCAAACAACGCCAGGTAGATGGCAATCCAGCGCCCTGCCGCGCGCAGGTGGCCGCTTGGCAGGTAGCACACCGCGATCAAAGCCACCAGCGCCGCCTCACACGCCGCCCGGCAGTGCAAGAACATAAAAATGTTAGTCATTAACAGCAGGAACAGCTTAGTTCGCGGGTCCAAGCCCGTCTGTCCCCAGCCGTCCTTCTCGCCGCGTGCCCGCGCCATTACGCCAGGTTCGCCTTCTTGAAGTGGCGCTCCACCAGGCTGCGGCCAAAGATGCCGCCCACCACGGCGCACACGATAACGGCCAAAACCACCACAACGGCCATGGTGCCGTTGACGCCCGCGAAGACCTTGTCGATGTAAGCCGAATCCTTACCGCGCGCCACCAGCGCGGCCACATACTGGTCGCGCATGAGCCACAACGGAAGAATCGGCCCCGTCACGCCAAACGAGAAGACCACGTAGGCAAGCAGGTTGAGCCTGCGGTCCACGTAGGAGCCGGCGCGAGCGATAAGGTCGGCGCCCACACCGCACACGATGCAGGTCGCAAACGACAGGATAAAGTGGCCGCTAAAGAAGAAGAACGCGCCCATGACCAGGCCCACAGCCGTGACGGCGCCAAAGCGCGGCACCTTGGCGATCAGCAGGTAGTAAATCGAACCCGCGACAAGCGCCACGCCCGCAGGCAACAGCAGGTTGCCCACCACGGGAATCAGAATGCTGCAGGCAAAGGTCACAACGGCGGTCACCAAGAAGTAGAGCGCCGCATAGATTCCCACGGTCACCAGGTCAGAGACCGAAAGAGCGCCAGGCTTCTGCTGGCCCGAGACAGTTACTTTAGACATTTATGCAATCCCTTTCTCAAGTTGCTTGTTGTAGAACATCGCCGAGAAGTCGCGAGGGGGCTCGGCGGGCAGGCTGACCTCAAGCTCGATGTCTTTGCAGCCGGTAGCCAGAATGCGAATGACGCAGCGCTCGCCGGCGGCAAAACCGGTAAAGGCCTCGTAGCGCTCCCCTGCCCCGGCATAAAGGACGCCCAGCTCAAGGTGAGCGTCGGGCTCGTGGCAGATCCAGTCGGGCCAGATCATGCCCAGGACCGCCCCGCCTGCGCGCTCAAGCTCGATGGCGTAGACGTCACAGCCAATGAACTCGGCAAACTCGGCGAAGCTCTCCACGGGCTTCTCGCCAGGCGCAGGCACGGCCTCTATAAAGCAAGCATAGGTGTAGTAGATAAAGCGCTCGAACTCGCGGGCCACGGCCACGCGGCCGCTCATGTCACGCAGGCCGGTAGGCGCGGCGTCGTCACATCCCATAGCCGCGCGCGGACCAAACGCTCCATCGGCGAGAAGACCCTTCGCCTTGTAGAGGCCCTGCGCTGCCAAAGCCGCCGCGTCAGCAACCTCAACGACGTTGCGCACCTGCGCCCAACGGGCACGGGCAGCCTCGGCCCCCGGCGCCTCCAGCGCGGCGCGGCTCACGTAAACCGGCACGTCGTGGATGACGTACGTCTGCGCGCCCTTCTCGCCAACAAGCTCAAGACGAGGGCAGATGGGGGCAAAACGTCCCGCGGCGCCCTCCCAAAGCGGCCCCAGGTTGTAAGCCGAGTCACCCAGCTCGGGCGTCAACGCATGGTAAAACTCCGCCGCCGTCATATCGGTCACGCCGACAAGCAGCGGAAACTCAGACTCCGTCACTGCATATCTCCTTCCAGTTCCTTCC
>CAVDXJ010000424.1:0-2103 GCA_963612765.1 Oscillospiraceae bacterium | reverse complement strand
GCGCCGAGGAGTTCGTGCGCCGTCTGGGCAGTGTGGGCGTCGAGGCCACCGTGCGCAACTCGCGCGGTGCCGACATCGATGCCGCCTGCGGCCAGCTCAAGCAGAGGCTTGCCAAGGCTTAGAACCGCGCATCACAGCAGCTATTTGCAGCGCCCGGCGAGACATGCATTCTCGCCGGGCGCTTTTCCGTGCCGCCTGCGGCCGCGTGCCTACTTCAACAGGCCTCGCATAGTGTCGATAAGGAGATTCACATCGATTGGCTTGGAGATATGGCCATCCATACCGGCCGCTAAGGCCTCGTCGCGGTCGCTCGAGAAGGCGTTGGCTGTGAGGGCTATGATGGGGACAGCGGCCACCTGTGGGTCTTGCAGCTCGCGGATAGCACGCGTGGCCTCATAGCCGTTCATGCGCGGCATCTGGATGTCCATCAGCACGATGTCGTAGGTACCAGGCTTGGCGTCTCGCACCCTCTCGACCGCCCGCTCGCCGTCGCAAGCGGTGTCGACCACAAAGCCTGCAGCACACAGGATCTCAACGGCAATCTCGCGGTTTAGCTCGTTGTCCTCAACCAGCAACACGCTTTTTCCGGTCACGTCGATCTTCTCGCCGTCTTCCGCGGCAGATGGAGTCGCGTTTTCCCTCTCGACTGCAACCTTGAGATGCAGAGAAACCACGAACTCGGTCCCCTTGCCCTTCTCGCTTTCGAGGTGAATCGTGCCGTCCATGATGTTGACCAGGTTCTTCACGATGGAAAGGCCCAGCCCCGTACCACCAATCGAGACACCCACGGGCTGCTCTTCGCGCGCAAATGCCTCAAAGATGTGCGGTTGGAACTCCTTGGATATGCCAACGCCGTTATCGCGGACCTTAAAGACAAAGTGCGCATAGTCAGAGCCGGGCAGGCTTCTTTCTTCTACGGTAAACCACACCTTGCCGCCCGCGGGCGTAAACTTCACCGCGTTGCCTAGGATGTTTACCAGCACTTTCTTGAGCTTGACCTCGTCTCCAACCACGTCGTGGTGTTCCACGCTGGAAACGTCAAAAATCAACTCTACACCCGCATTCTGCGCATTCCCGTCGATTACGGCGTGCAGGTCCTCAAACATGGCGGGCAGGTTAATCGTCGTCTCGTCCAGCCCCACCATTCCGCTTTCGATGTGGCTCATGTCCAGCACGTCATTAACCAGGCCCAACAAGTGCTTGCCCGCGACACTCACCTTATCCAAGTACCGGCGAACGACCTCCGGGTCGTCCAAATGCTCTTTAGCCAGATCGTTGAAGCCGATAATGGCATTGAGCGGCGTTCGGATGTCGTGGCTCATGTTGGACAGGAATATCGACTTTGCCCTGCTTGCTTCCTCGGCTGCATCCAAGGCCTCCTTCAAGACCTTTTGGCGCTCGAGCTCTTCGGCTATCGTCGCGTCTACGTTCTGAAAGCCCGCAATGATGCCTTCGTCGTTTTCGGCCTTGAGGTATTTGAACTGGTAGTAGCTTATCGACCCGTTATCCAGCACTCGATAAGTCCCAATGTACTCAAGGTCGTCCCCAAGCTTCTGCATGACGGTCTGAGCACTCAAGGCCAACCGCATAGCCGCCTTGTCGTCCTCATATACGCGCTCCGCTATATAGCGCTCGCATATCTGTTTGTATGGGTAGGGTTGAGTTTCGCCCTTTTTCAAACCTGTGGTCACAAAGCCGTCGAGCTTCAATATGCTTGCCTCGTCCTTTTCTGGGTGGACGAGAAAAACGTTGAGATAATCCCTGGATAGAGCGTTGAACAGCGCTTCTTGGCGGCGCCTGCGCTCTTCATTACTTCGCCGGCGCTCCACCTCGTCCGAGATATCCATTCCGTAGAAAATGCACTCAAGGTGGTCGTTAACTGGGTTCTGGATAATGCGCGCGGCCACGCGAGCCCACCGAACGCTTCCATCGTCAAAATACGACTCCAACTCGCGACTTATCTCAACGCGCCCCGCTTTATACGCTTTGACCAGGGAATTTCTGTTAAATACCTCTTTTGCGGCCTTACGCTCATCAACATCCGGAATAAAGGAGAAGACCTGTCCAAGAGTCGTGTCTACCTCAACATCAGCTTCGACACTC
>CAVDXJ010000423.1:0-2105 GCA_963612765.1 Oscillospiraceae bacterium | reverse complement strand
CAGCGAGATGGCCGAGAAGACCCGCGAGAGCGAGGCCCTTGACCGCAAGAACAAGATGACCATGCAGCTCTTCGAGGGGATGGCCCGCTCCTATGACCGATACGCCATGGGCGACCTGGCGCGAGACACCTATAGGTACCATGAGCTGGCGCTTGATAAGCCCCTGTATCCCGAGGCCGGCGTCTACCGCGACTTTGTGCAGGCGATCAACCGTGACTACACCCTTCACAAGCCAGTGGACGGCGAGACGATCGAGTCCCTGTTGTCGCCGGGTCACCTGCAGCGGGTCTTGGCGCACGAGGCCGGCTTCGTTTCGTTTGAGTACATGACCCGTGCTCCGCGTAGCGGCGAGGCGGTCGAGCACCTGCAGATGAACGTCGTGCCGGTGTCCTGGATGCCGGACGGCTCGCTCTCCAAGGTCCTGCTCTTTGCGCAGAACATCTCGAACACGATCGAGCTCGAGACCCAGGCCATGACCGACGAGCTCACGGGCCTCAACAACAAGCGCTGCTTTGCCGAGCTCACCGCCAAGCTGCAGGCCAAAGGCGACCCCTTCACGCTCTACTTCATCGACCTCGACCGCTTCAAGCAGGTCAACGATACCCTTGGGCACGAGGCCGGCGACAAGGTTTTACAGGAAGTCTCGCGCCGCATGCGCTCGTGCGTGCGCGCCACCGATTATGCCTTTAGGCTGGGCGGCGACGAGTTTGCCCTTGTGACCTGCGGCCCGTTTGACGCTGGCTTTGCCCGCTTGCTGTCAAGCCGCGTGGAGAAGGCCGTCGAGGAGCCCATTGTTGTCGATGGCAACGCCACGGGCGTGGGCGCAAGCTGCGGCTTTGCCGGCTGGCCCGACGAGGGCGAGACCTTGGAGCAGATCCAGGCCCTCGCAGACGGCCGCATGTACCGCGAGAAGAAAGCGCACCACGAGGGGGAGTAGGGCCGCGGGGCACTACCAGGCCGGCGATGACGTATCCGGCGGCGAGAAGACCGTCTCGCGTCCCTGCGCTATACTGGGGCCTTGCTGTCGCAAAGGAGCCGCTCCCATGTCCCAAAACACGCCCATGCCCCCTGTCCCCGCATACGCGCTGCAGGTCATCGATGCCCTTGAAGCCGCAGGCTTCGAGGCCTGGGTCGTGGGCGGTTGGGTGCGCGACGCCCTTTTGGGCCGCCCCGGCCACGATGTGGACGTAACGACGTCGGCCCCCTGGCAGCAGACGGCAGCCGTCCTTCGCGCCGCGGGCATCGAGGTGCACGAGACGGGCACGGCCCACGGCACCGTGACGGCCGTCGTGGCGGGGCAGCCCGTCGAGACCACGACCTACCGCGTCGAGGGCGCCTACTCAGACCGGCGCCACCCCGATGACGTGCGCTTTGTTGACGAAGTGCGAGAAGACCTGGCCCGCCGCGACTTCACGGTGAATGCCATGGCCTACCACCCGCGCCGCGGTCTTCTCGACCCCTACGGCGGCGAGAAGGACCTGGCTGCAGGCGTCATCCGCGCGGTGGGGGAGCCTCGCCTGCGTTTTGAGGAAGATGCCCTGCGTGTCCTTCGTGCCGTGCGTTTTGCCTGTCGCCTGGGCTTTGACATCGAGCCCGCCACGCAAGAGGCCCTGGTCGCCTGCGCGGGCGAGCTTAACGGCATCGCCAACGAGCGCGTGGGGCAGGAGCTGCAGGGTATCCTCGACTCGGGCCGCGTGGCTTGGGCGATTCGCCACCAGACCGACGTCTTTCTGGCCGCCTTGCCCGAGCTGGCGCCCGCCCGCGGCTTCGACCAAAAGAGCCCCTACCACGCCTACGACGTTCTGGAACACACGGCCCGCGTCTGCGCCGGCGTCGAGGAGTTTTGCGGGGGCGTGGTGCCCAGCCACCTGCGCTGGGCCGCCCTTCTCCACGACGTCGCAAAGCCCGCCTGCGCGAGCTTCGACGAGCTGGGCCGCGGCCACTTCTTTGGCCACCAGGGCGAGGGCGCCCGCATGGCCGTGCGCATCATGTCTCGCCTGGCGCTTCCCAAAGAGACTGTTCGCCGCACGGCAGCCCTCATTGGTCTGCACGACTATTCGCTGCAGCGCAGAAGGCCCGTCTCGACCCGCCGTATGGTTTTAGAG
>CAVDXJ010000422.1:0-2112 GCA_963612765.1 Oscillospiraceae bacterium | reverse complement strand
ACCATGGCCGACGCCGAGGTCAAGGAGCTCAACCTCATCATCAAGGCCGACGTCCAGGGTTCCATCGAGGCCCTTCAGGACTCGCTGGACAAGATGGACCAGTCCGAGGTTCGCATCAACACGATCCATTCGGCCGTGGGCGCCATCAACGAGACCGACGTGGTTCTCGCCGACGCCTCCAACGCCATCATCATCGGCTTTGGTGTGCGTCCCGACGCCAAGGCCCGCAGCGCCGCTGATCGTGACGGCGTCGAGATCCGCTGCTACGACGTCATCTACAAGGCCCTCGAGGACCTTGACGCCGCCCGCATCGGCATGCTCAAGCCCACAGAGGTCGAGGTTTCCACCGGCATGGCCGTGGTTCTCGACACCTTCAAGGTGCCCAAGGTGGGCATCGCCGCAGGTGTCCGCGTCGAGGAGGGCGAGATCGCCGCTACCGACTCGGTGCGCCTGGTGCGCGACGGCATCGTGGTCTTCAACGGCAAGATCGCGTCCATGCGCCACTACAAGGACGAGGCCAAGAGCCTGCGCGGCGGCATGGAGGGCGGCATCGGCCTGGAGAACTTCCAGGACGTCAAGCCCGGCGACCAGATCGAGGGCTACCGCATCGACCAGGTAGCGCGCACGGAGTAGCACATGAAGCAGAACCGCAACTCCAGAAGGATCAACGAGCAGGCGCGCGAGAAGCTCGCCAGCATCCTGTTGTTCGAGATTTCCGACCCCGACCTCGCGCTCGTGACCGTCACGGGCGTGGAGGTCTCGGTCGACAAGTCCTTCATGAGGGCCTACATCAGCTGCGACAATGACCGTTACGACGAGGTCAGCGCCGCGCTGGGGCGTGCCAAGGGCCGCGTTCGCGCGCTGCTTGGCCGCTCGCTGGGCTGGCGAGTGACGCCCGAGCTGGACTTTAGGATCGACGTCACGACCGACGAGGCCGAGCGCATCGCCCGTGCCTTGGAGGTCGTGCCGCCTACGCTTGGCGTCGAGAAGGACGAGTTTGGCTACCCCGTCGCGCCAGAGGGTGACGACGAGGAGGTCGGCGAGGCCGAAACCGATGAGGACGAGGTCAACGCCTAAGGCGAGGGCTAGGAATCAAGGAAAGTTCTAAGTTTGATGGACGAAGCAACACTTTCTGGGCAGGACGCCCTGTTCGACCAGGTGACCGAGCTTATCGAGGGGGCGCAGACCATCGCGATCTGCGCCCACACCTCGCCCGACGGCGACGCCATAGGCTCGACCCTGGGCTTGGCCGAGCTCATCGGCCGCACCTGGCCCGCCAAGCAGGTCACCAACTTGTTGGCCGACCCCGACGTGGTCCCTAGGACCTACCAGTTCCTTCCCGGGACCACGTCCTTCGTCCACGTGGACGACTACGACGTGGACCCCGACCTCTTTATCTGCGTCGACCTCTCCAACCCTTCTCGCCTAAACGAGGGTGAGAAGGTCCTGCGCCGTGCGGCAAAGGTTGCCGTGCTTGACCACCACCCTGCGGCCGAGCGCTTTTGGGACGCCGGCGTCGTGCGCCCCGAGGCCGCCGCGGCCGGCGTTATTGTGGCCGAGTACGCCAGCCACCTGGGCTGCCTCACGCAGACGATGGCCCAGAACCTCTTGTGCGCCATCGTGACCGACACGGGCCGCTTCCAGTACCAAAACGCGAACCCCGAGGCCTTCAAGGTTGCCAGTATGTTGGTTGACGCCGGCGCCTCTCCCGCCGAGGTGGCTGTCAACGTCTACCAGTCCGATCGCCTGGCCTACCTGCACCTCTGTGCCACGGTCATGGGTCGCATCACCACCTTTGAGCAGGGCAAGATCGCCTACAGCTACGTCACCGACGCAGACCTTCGCGCCAGCGGCGTGCCCGTGGCCGAGTGCGACGGCCTGGTCGACCTTGTGCGTTGCGTCGAGGGCAGCGAGGTCACGTTGTTCCTCAAGCAGATCCCCG
The DNA here is from genome assembly GCA_963612765.1 of Oscillospiraceae bacterium. Classification (GTDB taxonomy): domain Bacteria; phylum Actinomycetota; class Coriobacteriia; order Coriobacteriales; family Atopobiaceae; genus Paratractidigestivibacter. The sequence goes on along the minus strand of CAVDXJ010000422.1, from coordinate 170 downwards.
GCGGCAAGGTGCGCGGCAACCTGCGCTCCAAGTCCAGCCGAGACATCTCGTGCGTCGCCAAGGAGATGGGCGGCGGCGGGCACCTGGCCGCGGCCGGCTTCACCGTCGACGGCGACATCGACCAGGCGCTCTCTGTTGTCCTGCCCAAGCTGCGCGCCCTCTACAAAGAG
>CAVDXJ010000421.1:0-2113 GCA_963612765.1 Oscillospiraceae bacterium | reverse complement strand
ACATCCTTATCGAGGACTGCAAGAAGCTCGGCGAGATCTGCAAGCGCCGCGCCTTTGAGGAGAAGGACACCCTGTGCGTGGGCCGCACCCACGGCATCCACGCCGAGCCCATGACCTTTGGCATGAAGTTCGGCAGCTGGGCCTGGGAGCTTAAGCGCGACCTGGACCGCCTGCAGGACGCCCGCAACAACGTGGCCTTTGGCGCCATCTCGGGCGCGGTGGGCACCTACTCGAGCATCGACCCGCGCGTCGAGGAGTACGTCTGCGAGCACCTGGGCCTGGTCCACGACCCGCTGTCCACGCAGGTCATTAGCCGTGACCACCACGCGTACCTGGCCGGCGTCCTGGCCACCGTGGCCGCCACCTGCGAGCGCATTGCCACCGAGATTCGCAACCTGCAAAAGACCGACACCTTGGAGGCCGAGGAGCCGTTCCGCAAGGGCCAGAAGGGCAGCTCGGCCATGCCGCACAAGCGCAACCCCATCACCGTCGAGAAGGTCTGCGGCCTGTCTCGCGTGGTCAAGGCCAACGCGCAGGTTGCCTTTGACAACGTGGCGCTTTGGCACGAGCGCGACATCTCGCACTCGTCCGCCGAGCGCGTGGCCCAGGCCGACAGCTTCATCGCGCTTGACCACATGTTTAGCTGCCTCACCCGCATCGTCGACGGCCTGGTGCTCTACCCGGCCCAGATGATGGCCAACCTCAACAAGACCCGCGGCCTGATCTACTCGTCCAAGGTGCTGCTGCACCTGGTTGACACCGGCATCACCCGCGAGGACGCCTACAAGATCGTGCAGGAAAACGCCATGGCCACGTGGCGAGAGGTCCAGCAGTGCGAGCCCGGCACCACCTTCCGCGAGAAGATCGAGGCCGACCCGCGCTGCGCCAAGCTCAAGGCCTCCGAGCTGGACGCCATCTTTGACCCGCGCAGCTTCCTCGCGCGCGTCGACGTGGTCTTTGACCGCTTGTCTCAGCTGGAGTTCTAGTCGCCCGGTTTTGGGTTCCAGGTCCCGGGTTCCAATCGTTTTTTCTGCGGAGAGGGCAGGTAAAACATGCAGCAAGTCGATTTCAAGCCGCGCGGCGTGTGCTCGCGCATGATTCACATTGGTCTGTCCGACGACGGCAAGACCATCGAGCAGGTCGAGTTTGAGGGCGGCTGCTCTGGCAACCTGAAGGCCATCAGCAAGCTGGTCCAGGGCCGTCCCACCGAGGAGGTGGCCGACATCCTGCGCGGCAACACCTGCGGCCCCAGGAACACCTCGTGCGCCGACCAGATGTCCCAGGCGTTGCTGCAGGCCATGGAGCACATCCAGGCCCAGCAGGACGCGGACGCCGCCGCGCCGGCCGCCAACTAAGGACACGCCCTTCTCGCCATGAAGTTCCCCAAGCTCACACGTCGCAGGTTCTTCCAGACCGCCGCCGCAGGCACCGTCGCCGCGACGGCGGTCGGCGTCCTTGCGGGCTGCGGCAGCAGCTCGGACACCTCGCAGACCAGCGACCCGGTGGTCGTTGACTCCGATTCGGCCACCAGCATCACCGATTCCTACACTTACGTGGACCCCACGCTCACGGCCACGCGCACCTGGACCTTGCCGCTGGGCACCGTCCTGCGCCCGGCCGAGGGCAACTGGATCCCGGCCACGATCGCGGGTTCCTCGGCGCTTCCCATGGTCAAGGGCGGCGCGCTGTCTCTGGAGTCGGGCACCTTGTTTGAGGTCGTGGCCACGCCCATGGGGCCCGCGGCCACCTCGGTTATCTACGACGTGCGCTGCTCGGATTCCACCTACGCGTGGGTCGAGATCGACACGTCAACCCGCGCATGGGCCCTCTACGCTGCGAGAATGTCGGCCGGGTCCATCTCGGGCGACATCAAGACGCTGTGGGAGGCAGACTCCAACTACGATCCCGCGCCTTTTGCGGTGAGCGGCACCAAGGTCATTTGGCAGGTGCAGCCGTCGCTTAGTGGCTCCAAGACCTCCGAGCACTCGTTTGCCTACGTGTGGAGCGTGGGCGACTCCGACGCTAAATCGGTGGTTGAGTCGCCGGGCCGCTTTGCCACCAAACCCAACATCTCGGGCGGCTGCGCGATTTTGACGCCCCGCGTGCGCGCCGA
>CAVDXJ010000420.1:0-2119 GCA_963612765.1 Oscillospiraceae bacterium | reverse complement strand
CTACATTATCAGTGTAGTGCTCTAACCAACTGAGCTACGAGTCTGTGGTGTTGAGGTGGCGCCAGGTCTGCTTCTTCTCTCGGTGCCCTCCAGAAAGGAGGTGTTCCAGCCGCACCTTCCGGTACGGCTACCTTGTTACGACTTAGCCCCAATCACCGGTCTTACCCTAGGCCGCTCCTTGCGGTCACGGCTTTCAGGCACTCCCGGCTTTCATGGCTTGACGGGCGGTGTGTACAAGGCCCGGGAACGTATTCACCGCGCCATGGCTGATGCGCGATTACTAGCGAATCCAGCTTCGTGGGGTCGGGTTGCAGACCCCAGTCCGAACTGAGACAGGCTTTAAGGATTGGACCGTACTTGCGAACGGCCGACTCTCTGTACCTGCCATTGTAACACGTGTGTAGCCCCGGACGTAAGGGCCGTGCTGATTTGACGTCATCCCCACCTTCCTCGCACCTTACGGTGGCAGTGTCCACAGAGTGCCCAGCATGACCTGATGGCAACTGAGGAGAGGGGTTGCGCTCGTTATGGCACTTAAGCCGACACCTCACGGCACGAGCTGACGACAACCATGCAGCACCTTCACAGAGACCCCGAAGGGCGTCATTGTCTCCAAATCCTTCCTCTGCAATTCAAGCCCGGGTAAGGTTCCTCGCGTATCATCGAATTAAACCACATGTTCCTCCGCTTGTGCGGGCCCCCGTCAATTCCTTTGAGTTTCACCGTTGCCGGCGTACTCCCCAGGTGGGATGCTTAACGCTTTCGCTTGGCCACTTGCCCTAATGAGCAAATAGCGGGCATCCATCGTTTACCGCGCGGACTACCAGGGTATCTAATCCTGTTCGATACCCGCGCTTTCGAGCATGAGCGTCAGTAGCGCTCCCGTCAGCTGCCTTCGCAATCGGAGTTCTTCGCCATATCTAAGCATTTCACCGCTACACGGCGAATTCCGCCAACGTCGTGCGTACTCAAGGAAACCAGTTCGCGCTGCGGTGCAGACGTTGGGCGCCTACATTTCACAACACGCTTAATCTCCGGCCTGCGCTCCCTTTAAACCCAATAAATCCGGATAACGCCCGGACCTTCCGTATTACCGCGGCTGCTGGCACGGAATTAGCCGGTCCTTATTCATACGGTACCTGCAAGGCGGGACACGTCCCGCGTTTTATCCCCGTATAAAAGCAGTTTACAACCCATAGGGCCGTCTTCCTGCACGCTACTTGGCTGGTTCAGGCTCTCGCCCATTGACCAATATTCCTCACTGCTGCCTCCCGTAGGAGTTTGGACCGTGTCTCAGTTCCAATGTGGGGGGCTTTCCTCTCAGAACCCCTACTGATCGTCGCCTTGGTGGGCCGTTACCCCGCCAACAAGCAATCAGACGCATCCCCATCCCACGGCAATCAATCTTTACTCCGAGGCAGATGCCATTCTCGGAGACCATAAGGTATTAGGCCGCGTTTCCGCGGGTTATCCCTTACCGTGGGGCAGGTTGGATACGCGTTACTCACCCGTGCGCCGGTCGACGTCCAGCTTAGCAAGCTAAGCTGCCGTTTCCCCTCGACTTGCATGTGTTAGGCCTGTAGCTAGCGTTCATCCTGAGCCAGGATCAAACTCTCCATTGTAAAATATCATTTGAAAGTGTCAAGGTGGGAAATCAAAGCTTGAACCATTATGATTCTTCACTCATCACTCTTCCCTCTTCACTTTAGTTTGCTCTGTTCAGGACGCTTATCCTTTAAAATCGAATCGGAAGTTAAAACTTCACACTCAAATTCATGAACGGTTCGTTTTTCTACCCAAGCCGCAAACACTATATATAATAATGTGTACGGCTCGCTTCTTGTACTACTTCTCTGTTTATGTAAATCTATTCAAAGAACTCTTTTCTTTAAGTGCTTGTCGGTGTATTTCCGAAAAGCGAGTGCAAAGGTATAGAGAATTTCAATACCCTCCAAATATTTCAAGGATTATTTTTCAAAAAATATCGATAATTGACATGAATCAAGGAAAATGGGGCAAAAAGGGGCGTTTTCGGCGTTTTTTTAGACAATAATAGACGGAATGGATGATTTTAGACACGATGGGCGAAAATGCGGCCATGCGAGACGCGGACGGGCCC
>CAVDXJ010000419.1:0-2124 GCA_963612765.1 Oscillospiraceae bacterium | reverse complement strand
CCATGAGGAACCTCTTGGTAGTCTCGAAATCTTGAGTGAGAGCGTCGGTGAGCTCGGCCCAGCATTCCTCGACGCCGGCCTGCCACTCGTCGTTGGTCGCCGCGCGCTTCTCGATGATGGCGCGAATCTTCTCTGTGCTCGTCACTTCTTCCTCCTCTTCAGAACGCTGCTTTGGTCCTCATTGGAAAATCATGGTTTGAGCTGAGTGTTTCCGTCTATCGTCTTTACACCGCATCTTGAGTAAATGTGGGCAAGGAAGTCTGGTGGCAGCGCGGCGTTGTATTTCTCGACGTAGTATGCGAGCACCGAGGACCAGAAGTATTTATCGTCATAAAGCAGTCTTCGTCTATAGCTGGGAATCCTCTCCCCTGTAAAGCCGTCAATCTCATAGGAGTATGAAACGGCGGCAACCGCCTTTGACCTGAGGTATATCACGACCTCCGCTTTATGCGGAATCTCGGGGCCGGGGTTCTCGGGGTCGATCACGCAGTCGGAGACATCGATCCACTTGAGCGTTCTCAGGAAAGCGTGCAACATCGAGCTTCCCATGCCATTCCCCTTCTTGTTCTACGGACATCTTGAATGATGAGGGCCATATGACGCGTCACATCATTGGGGCGAGCATAACGTGGGCTCGGGACAATAATTAAGACCCGCCAATGTTAAGTCTTGCTTGTATGGCTGGACGGTAGTCTCTGTTTGAACGAGAAGCGCCGATAGGTCGTTCCCGCACACGGGCGGGCGCGCTATCGGCTCTTCATAATTGTATATGGCGCGGTGCTCCGGGTAGGGGTGAGTCCTTGGGTTCTGCGGGTCTTTAGGGCACCAGTGGCGCGAGTTCGCTAAGCATTGCTGCTATCTTGGTCATCCCGTTCCTCGAAGAACTCGCCCTCCTGAGTTTGAGCGGGATTATCTGTGGCAAGATTGTCGCTTGTCTGCACGAAGTGAATCACTAGACCACCTATGAAAGCCGCCGTCGTCGCGCCAACCCACTTAAATCCGTCTTTCGCCTTATCTTTGTGGTAATCACAAACTGGGAGCTTCGTGCCTTCTGGCAGCTCCTTGTCACACCCGGGTATCATGCAATGTTTCAGTTCTTCTGTATTCATTCTTCAGGACCCTCCCCGGGTAGCGCGGGCGTTGAGCCAGGTGTTCCAGCCTTTAAGGCCAGCTCCTTCACATTGACGGCAATCTGATAAAAACCCTTGGTCACGCTCCCCATGTTCTCCTTTGACTTACTGTTCAGGGCGCGAAGCGTGTTTTGGTCGTCCAGGCTGTTCTTCTCGACAAAGGACTCGAATTGCTTTAGCGCTGTTCGCGCGGCCTCCTTCTCGCCGACAAGCTCCGCCGCGGCGTATTCGCTACGGGCCATAAGCGCCACCGTGGTGAGGTACACAATGGCATCCTTCGCGGCCTGCCCCCTTTTGTTGGCGTTGCCGTGCGGCGACGTAGCGAGCTGGAGCTGAACCTCGAAGCTTTCTTGCAGGATGCTTCTCTGTTCTGTGGCCTTGGAGGCGATACCGAGCAGCCTTTGCTCCCTTAGTCTCGGCTCCTGCATATTCGCCGCCTGTTGCAGGTCGAGCCATACACCTTTCGCCCTGCCGATGCGGTCGCCTTTGTTCTCAAGTCTCAACGCCTCGACGCTTGCCGCGACATTTTTAATCTCTCCCATAAGATCGGCTAGCATCACCTGGGTTTGGATGGTTGCAAGGGAGGGTGCCAGGTTGCTGGGAAGCTGCTCGGCATGGAGTCGGGCAAACTCATAGATCTGTCCGCTATTTACATCCCTAAGCTGAGGAAGGAACTTGCCGGTCTTTTTCTCCACGGCAAGGACGAGCTCACCCTTATCCATGAGTTTCTGCGCGGCCTCGCTGAAGTCGGCCGCCCAGACCGTGCCCCTTTTCTCCATTAGCTTCTGAACGGCATCGTATACAGCCGGAGCCAGCTTTGCCATTTCCCCGGCATCCATCATGATTTCGGCTAGCATCTCGCGATCAGAACGAGCTATGAGGCCCGTGCCGTCGTCGAACACGGATGCCTCCGGAATCGTAATGGCAACCTTCCCGGGCGCCGGGGGCAGTGTGCTGATAGGGACAAGCCCCGAATCGCCTGAAGCGGTAAAAC
>CAVDXJ010000418.1:0-2133 GCA_963612765.1 Oscillospiraceae bacterium | reverse complement strand
CGTCTATCCCGTCCAGGTCCCGGCCCCCGTCGTCGACCTGCGTCCCGCTCGCGCTCGCCTGCTGTGCGGCGCCGATATCCCCCAGGACTTCATGGTTACCCGCCTCACCCGCCTGGGCTGCGACGTTAAGGACGGCGAGGAGGGCCACCTCACCGTGACCGCCCCCACCAACCGTCCCGACCTTACCCGCGAGTGCGACCTGATCGAGGAAATCTGCCGCCTGTGGGGCGAGGGCGACATCGAGCCCACGCTTCCCGCGGCTAAGAACCACGCGGGCGGCCTCACCGTCGAGCAGCGCCGTGTGCGCCTCATTGGCCAGACCCTTCGCGCCTGCGGCCTGTCCGAGACCAGCACCTACTGCTTCGCCGATCCCTCCGACCTGGTGAAGCTCGGCATCACCGACGAGGGCCGCGGTATCCCCGTCAAGATCATCAACCCGCTGGTTGCCGACCAGTCCGAGATGCGCCGTTCGATGCTTCCCGGCCTTATCCGCTCGGTCGCCTACAACCTCGACCACGGCGTCCCCAACGTCGCCCTCTACGAGATCGGCCGTGTCTTCTACGGCCACGAGAGTAGCTCCCAGCCCGATGAGCCCACCTTTGTCGCGGGCGTTTTGGCTGGTAAGCGTGCCGACGACGCCTGGAACCTCAAGCACGCCGACTACGACTTCTTTGACGCCAAGGGCGCTGTCGAGTCCCTTCTCAGCGCGCTTCGTCTCACCAAGGTCCGCTTCAAGGTCGCCGAGCCCCAGCAGTACCCCTGGCTCCAGCCCGGCCGTGCCGCCGAGGTCCTTTCCCAGGGCGAGATCGTTGGCTGGGTGGGCAACATCCACCCCGCGAGCCTGCAGAAGGTGGGCGTCGACGTGCCCGTCGTCGCCTTCGAACTTTCGGTCGAGCACCTGCTGCGTCTTGCCAAGGACCAGCTGCCCTACGTCGATGTGCCCACGCTTCCTGGCGTGACCCACGACCTGGCCATCGTCGTCGACGAAGAGGTCACCTACGAGAGCCTCGTCCAGCGCATCTCCAGCGCCGGTGGCAAGCTTTTGGCCGACGTCCGTCTCTTCGACGTCTACCGCGATCCCGTGCGCGTGGGCAAGGGCAAGAAGTCCATGGCCTTCTCGCTTACGTATCGCGCGGCCGACCGCACCCTTACTTCCGAGGAGGTCGAGAAGGCCCACGAGAAGCTCGTGAACAAGGTCCTTCGCGCCACCGGCGGAGAGGTTCGCGGCTAACCTGCGTTCTCGCTTGTGTTAAAAGCGGCCGGGTCCTTTGGGGCTCGGCCGCTTTTTGCGTCACAATGGCCCAGGACAAAGTAGAGAGGGACAACATGCCAAGCTGGAATATCCACACCGCCCACGTCGAGCGCCTACTTCGCGAGGAAGGGGCCCAGGCCCTGGGCATCAAGGACACCAATGCCTTTCTCTTTGGCAACGTGCTGCCCGATATCTACGTGGGCTACATGGTCAAGGACGCGAGCCGCCGCATCGACTATAAGCTCACGCATCTTACCCATCGCGACCACATCCCGCTGCCCCGCTACCAGGAGTTCTGGGACTTCTACGTCAAGAACCCCCAGGGCTACGGAGCCTCTTGCGTGACCGATGTGGTGCGCGGCGCCTGGTGCCACCTGGTGTGCGACTGCGTCTACAACACCCATACCCGCGCGTATCTGGAGAAGGTTCACGTGAAGGCAGGGGAGCGGGCACGCATCAAGAAGCAGTCCGACTTCGCCCTCTTTGGCCGCACCCTGGACATCTGCATGGTTCCCGTGGCAAACGAGGCCCTCTACGCCCAGTGCGCTGCGTTTCCCATGTATGAAGTGGCGAGAAGAGACGTCGACGCCGCGATTGATGTCTGCGACCAGATAGTGAGAAGTAACCGCGACCACCATATAGAGACAGAGCCTGCCTACGAGTTGCTGACGTCAGAGTTCTTTGAGACCGCTCGCCAAGAGGCCCATAAGACCATGGTCAGAGGCTTAAAAGAGATTGTCGGCGAGTAGCGCTTGCTTTGGGGTGAACGGCGCGTGGATGGTCTTAGTTGTGTAGGAAATGTGAATCCCAAAACGCCCCTTGCGCCGGGCGGGGGAGGAGCGTAAATTAACTCCTTGCGCAACGGCAGCGCGGCAGACGAA
>CAVDXJ010000417.1:0-2140 GCA_963612765.1 Oscillospiraceae bacterium | reverse complement strand
ACGCCCAGATGGACGAGGCCGAGGCCCGCGCCTGGCAGCCCCACGTGGTGTTTGTTGACGAGAAGAACGCGGTATCGCGCGTCACTCGTTACGAGAAGCACGGCCGCCTGGAGGATATGGCGTAGCGTCGGGGCGCTTCTCGCCGTTTTGACCGGATTTGCCGCGGGGTTCCACACGGGACCCCGCTTTTTTGCGTCGCGCCTCGGCAGCCTGGACCGCCCGCCTGCGGGACCGTTCGGCGGCGATGCGGCCAGGCGGCCCCCGATGCGTCACACTTAACGCACTTGACCCCGGTTCAAAAAGGAGGCACCCATGGCTTTTAAGAAGATCGTTGTCGCCGGCGGCGGAGTCCTTGGCAGCCAAATCGCGTTCCAGGCGGCCTATTGCGGCTTTGACGTCACCATTTGGCTGCGCAGCCAAGGCTCGATCGGCCGCACGCAGCCCAAGCTCGATAAACTTCGCCAGACCTACATCGACGAGATCGAAGCCATGGCCGCAGGCTCCGGCACCTGGTGCGCGGGCATCGCCGACTCGGATAAACCCCTGGACCGCGAGGCATGTCTCGCCAAGGTACAAACCGCCTACGAGGGCCTTCACCTGGAGCTCGACATGGCCGCGGCCGTTGCCGACGCCGACCTGGTGATCGAATCCATGTCCGAGGACCCAAAGGCCAAGATCGAGTTCTATCAAAAGCTGGCGCCCCTTATGCCCGCCAAGACCGTGCTGGCAACCAACTCGTCTACCCTGCTGCCCAGCCAGTTTGCCAAGTACACGGGACGCCCCGACAAGTACGTGGCCCTGCACTTTGCCAACTCGATTTGGAAGAACAACACCGCCGAGGTCATGGGGCACGCGGGCACCAGCCAAGCCGCCTTTGACCAGACCATCGAGTTCGCCAACCAGATCCGCATGCTCGCCCTGCCGGTGCGCAAGGAGAAAAGCGGCTACCTGTTGAACTCGATGCTCGTGCCGTTTTTGCTGTCTGGCCTGGACCTGTGGGCAGGCGGCGTCTCGGACCCCAAGAGCATCGACATCGCGTGGGAGCACGGCACCGGCGCGCCCAAGGGCCCCTTCCGCATCATCGACACGGTTGGCTTGGCCACGGCCTACAACATCGTGCTGCAGTTCCAAAGCGTCCCCGGCCTGCTCAATCCCCTGTTCAAGAAGATGATGCTGCCGTACAACTACAAAGAGATGGCGCGCCTGCTTAAGGATATGATCGACCGCGGGGAGAGTTTCTACTAGAGTCGCGACGCCACCGCCGGCCCGCCGCGTCCAACCTACACCACCTGGCCCGCACCGGCCCCACCCGGCGCGGGCCGCTTTATGCCGCGACCCCCGCACGCCCTTCTCCGTAAGCCCTTTGTGAGAGCTTTCCCTACGACTGTTTACGCAAGAGTTAGATTAGGTATACTCTTTGGCGGTAAGTTAGGTTTGGCTAACATAGGAAAGGTGGCCAGCATGGCAATCATTACCAACGTTTACGGTCGCGAGGTCCTGGACTCCCGCGGCAACCCCACCGTCGAGGTCGAGGTTCTTCTCGAGGACGGCGCCTCTGGTCGCGCCATTGTCCCCTCCGGCGCTTCCACCGGCGAGTTCGAGGCCGTTGAGCTGCGCGACGGCGACAAGGACCGCTACATGGGCAAGGGCGTCACCAAGGCCGTCGACCACGTCAACAACGAGCTGGCCAAGCTCCTGGTGGGCATGGACGCCACCGATCAGCGCGGCTGCGACCAGGCCATGATCGCCGCCGACGGCACCCCCAACAAGGGTAACTTTGGCGCCAACGCCATCCTGGGCTGCTCGCTGGCCATCGCCCGTGCCGCCGCCGAGTCAGCCGGCCTGCCCCTCTACGCCTACCTGGGCGGCCCCAACGCCCACACCCTGCCCGTCCCCATGATGAACATCCTTAACGGCGGCGTCCACGCGGACAACAACGTCGACTTCCAGGAGTTCATGATCATGCCCGTGGGCGCTCCCGACTTCAAGACCGCCCTGCGCTGGTGCACCCAGGTCTACCACACTTTGAAGGACACCCTTAAGAAGGCCGGCCTTTCCACCGGCGTCGGCGACGAGGGCGGCTTTGCTCCCGACCTCAAGACCAACGACGAGCCCTTCATCTACCTGATGGAGGCCGTCA
>CAVDXJ010000416.1:0-2141 GCA_963612765.1 Oscillospiraceae bacterium | reverse complement strand
CCCTAAGATCTACAAGAAGCTCGTGGGCCGCCAGCTCAAGGCGGGCGAGTTCACGTTCAAGCTCTACGACGAGAAGACCGGCGAGGTCGTCTCGCAGACCACCAACGACGAGACCGGCATGGTGGACTTCGACGCCGCCAACAACGTTAGCGGCGACGACATGAACCCGTGCTGTCTGAAGTTCACGGCCGAGGGCACCTATACCTACGTGGTGCAGGAGATCTCTGAGACGCGCGACGCCACGGTCAACTACTCCAACGAGGTCGTGAAGTTCGTCGTCGTGGTAAGCCGCGACGCCGCGGGCAAGCTTGTGACCGACGGCGGCCACTATTATTACTACAAGAGCGCGGCCGACACGATGGGCGTGATGTCCGACGCGAGCGACCACCCCACGATCACCAACGTCGTCAAGGGCGTCATGCTGGGCCTCACCAAGACCGACGAGTCCGGCGCGGCCCTGGCCGGCGCCACTTACGGCCTCTACACCTACGGGAGCAACGACGTTGAGGTCCTGGTCGCCACCGCCACGAGCGACGCCAACGGCCAGATGACCTTTGGTCTGGTTGACGAGAACCTCATCTCCGAGGACACCGAGTACTGGTTCCGCGAGATCGAGGCGCCCGAGGGCTACCAGCTGTCCTACGAGGAGACCGAGCACTTCATGGTTTCCCACGACAAGAACGGCTTCTACCTGATTGACCTGGACGGCAACAAACTGGGCGACACCGTGGCCCCGGGCGTGGCCATCCCGTTTGCCCACGCCGTCCAGGACAGCGCGCTTTGTGCCACGGTCTTGAAGGTCGACTCGGCCCGCGACGCCGTTAAGGGCGCGAAGCTCGCCGTCTATGAGTCTGGTAAGACGACCGCCATCGACGAGTGGGTAAGCGACGGCGCCGGTCACAAAGTCTGCGGCCTTCTCGCCGACAAGGCCTATGTCCTGCGTGAGATTGAGGCGCCCGAGGGCTTCCGCCGCGCCGTCGACGTAGAGTTCAAGCTCAGCGCCAGCGGCGACATCACGCTGGTCTCGGGCGGCAAGAACACTGTCAACAACGTGAGCGTCATCAACGCTTACACTGCGGGCGGCACCTTGGGCCTGGTCGACTACGGCATCGAGGAGCGCGAGGAGATCCGCGAGGACAAGCGTTCCGTTTACAAGAAGGACGGCAAGGAGATCTCGCGCGAGGAGTACGAAGAGATCGTCATCAAGCGCAAGGCCGCCAAGCAAAACGCCGTGCCCTACACCGGCGACAACACCAAGCAGGGCGCGGGTCTTCTCGCCGCCGCCGGCATCTTACTGTGCACGGGCTGCGCCTTCTGGCTGCGCTCTCGCAGGCAGAGCTAAACCCGGCGGGGTGATATCCGCTAGCTCGGGAACTTGGACCCGTTGGCAACACCGCCAGCGGGTCCTTTTTCATGCCGGCACTTTACGTTTTGGGGCTTGTCGGAACCTCGGAGCCTTTGCCCTTTACGTTTTGGGGCTTGTCGGAACGCGAAGGGCTTCTCGCTTTAAAAATCAGGGGTTGTCGGAAGTATTTCTTTCCGACAAACCTTAAAACGTGCAGTTTTGTGGCTCGGCGGTTCCGACAAGCCTCGAAACGTAAAGACGGAGAAGCTCTTATTTCCGACAACCCCTAAAACGTAAAGAAAGGCCGCCGAGACCCCCGTAAAGCCGCATTGAAATACCGTACCCGCCCCCGTAAAATCAAACCAACATGTGTCTTTGCGCCAAAGCTCGGCGCGCCGCCCTTTTCGCACGTCCCTTTGAACGGAAGTGAAGCATGAAGAAGGCCCTTCGCGCCTTGGCCACGGCAGGCCTGTGCGTTCTGCTGACGCTCGCCTGTTGCGCCGACCCGGCCACAAACCGGACCGCCACCAAGCAGTCGTCGGCGCAGCTCGACCCCAACAAGCCGGTCACGCTCACCGTTTGGCACTACTACAACGGCGCCCAGCAGGCGGCCTTCGACAGCCTGGTCTCTAGGTTCAACGCGGGCGTGGGCAAGGAGAAGGGCATCTACGTCGAGGGCTACACCCAGGGTTCGGTGAGCGACCTCGAGCAGGCCGTCACCGATTCTGCCGCCGGCGTCGTGGGCTCCAAGGCCATGCCCGACATCTTCTCTTCCTACGCAGACACCGCCTACGAG
>CAVDXJ010000415.1:0-2146 GCA_963612765.1 Oscillospiraceae bacterium | reverse complement strand
TGATGTACTGGCCGGACTCCCACTTGCCGTCCATCTTGAAGGCGCCGTTGCCGATGGGGGACAGCAGGAACGAATCGGGGTCGTCGATGGCGGCCTGGGGCACGGGGGCAAGGCCGGGGTGGCAGCAAACGACCAGGAAGTCGGCCATGGCGTCGGTGAGGGTGACCTCGAAGGTCTTCTCGTCCTTGGCAACAAGGCCGGTGATCTCGCTGGCCTCGCCCTTAGAGAAGGCGTCGTAGCCGGCGACGGGGGCAAGGTGGTAGCCGATCTCGCCGGGGGTCTTCATCTTGGGGTCGGCCAGGCGCTCCCAGCCGCGCTTGAAGGAAGCGGCGTCCACGGCGTCGCCGTTGTGGAACTTGGCCTCCTTCAGGGTGAAGGTGAAGACCGTGCCGTCGTCGGAGACGGTCCAGGACTCGGCCGCGGCGGGAACGACCTCGGACTTGGTCCAGTCGTAGCTCACGAGGGAGTCGAAGAGGCAGTGACCGACCTGGGTGCCCTCAGACTCCTGCAGGTTGTAGGGGTCGATAGCGACGGGGTCAGAGATGTAGAACTTGAAGGTGCCGCCGGTAGAAGCGGTGTCGGTGCTGGTGGTGCTGCTAGAAGAGCTGGAGCTGTTCTTACCGCAAGCGGCGAGAGCAGCAAGAGCGCTGGCAGCGAGGCCACCCTGGACAAAGGTGCGACGAGAAACGGCGCCACCAAACCTGTCGAGAGCCATATATTTCCTCCTCCTGCTAATACGGGCCTGGGCATCCTGTATGCCCTCTGAAGCCCGCATTTCCTTACACGGGTCTAGCCCGTGCTTTATAAGGCTTTAATACCCTACCTGAATTTGTCACCTAGGGTATTGACGGATTGTCAATTGTTACGCCTTATTTAACAAAACAGTGCCGTTTACCGAAAAAAGAAGGCGGTTCCCCGCCTTCTTTGATTAGGTTCGTGAAGTTGTGGTGGGCAAATGCGGTTCTTTAACCAATCGTGCCCAGCGGGAAGGTGAGCGCCATGACCACGACGCACACGATGAAGACCGTGGTGGTGATGACGGTCAGGCGATCGAGGTTCTTCTCCCAAATGCCCGAGCCCGATGCCGAGTTATACAGAGAAGAGGCGATCATGTCAGAGACGCCGGTGCCCTTACCGGAGTGCATGAGCACCAAGATGACGGTGAGAACGCCGGAGATGATGAGAAGGGCGAGGAGAATGATGTTGAGCGGGTTCAAAAGAGCTCTCCTTTAGAGGGTCGGTTCATACAAGGAGAAATAGTAGCACACATACAGAGAAAGGGGCAGCTCGTAAGAGCCGCCCCCATCAATGGTGCGCAAATGGGCCGCTTTAGGCTACATGGCCGCCTTGACCATAGCAGCGAAGGAATCGGCCTTGAGGGAAGCACCGCCCACGAGGGCGCCGTCCACGTCTTCCTTCTCGAGGAAGCCGGCGACGTTCTCGGGCTTGGCGGAGCCGCCGTAAAGGACGCGGATGCCATCAGCGGTCTCTTGACCAAAGATCTCGACCAGGGTCTTGCGGATGGCGCCGCAGACCTCCTGGGCGTCGTCGGCAGTGGCGGTCTTGCCGGTGCCGATGGCCCAGATGGGCTCGTAGGCGATGACGTACTTGGAGGGGTCGGTGATCTCGAGGCCCTCGGTATCGGCCTTGATCTGCTCGACGACGAACTCGACGTGCTTACCGGCCTCGCGGACCTCAAGGGACTCGCCGCAGCAGCTGATGGGCACGATGCCGTGGGCCATCAGGACCTTGGCCTTCTTGTTGATGTCCTCGTCGGTCTCGCCAAAGTAGCCGCGACGCTCGGAGTGGCCGATGATGCAATAGGTAGCGTTGACTGCCTCAAGCATCGAGGGAGCGGTCTCGCCGGTAAAGGCGCCGGACTCCTCGAAGTAGACGTTCTGGGCACCCAGGGCAAAGGGGGCAGAAGTCTGGTCGATGACCTCGGAGACACCCTTGAGGTCGACGGTGGGCGGGCAGACGACGACGTCGACGTCGCCGGTGCCGTCCTTGAGCTCGTCGGCAAGGCCCTGAGCAAGGACGACGCCCTCGCTGTAGGTCTTGTTCATCTTCCAGTTGCCAGCGATCATACGGTTACGCATCGAGAAGCGCCTCCACTCCAGGAAGAGCCTTGCCCTCGACGAGCTCC
>CAVDXJ010000414.1:0-2154 GCA_963612765.1 Oscillospiraceae bacterium | reverse complement strand
GCGAGACAGCCTTTAGCGAGAAGTTCCCCACGTGAACCGTGTCCTGGTAGTTGAGTTGGGCCACCTGTTGGTGGGTAAGGTTGTCGATCGTCAATCGCAACTCTTGGGGAATCCCATCAACGGCATTGAAACCAACGATGACCTGATCAACGGGTACGGCACCAATTAGGTCGTCCAAACCGCCGGCGTGGTCTTCATGCAGGTGCGTGAGGATGACGGCGTCCAGATGAAAGACGTTTTGATCCTGCAGCGCCTCTTGGACGGCCTTACCAGGCCCAGTGTCCACCAACACGGCCGAGCTCTTATCGGTGATGAGAATGGCGTCGCCTTGTCCCACGTCCAGAACACAGATGCGCGCAGGGGCAAAGAGACGCCAGCGAGTAAAGTAGACCGCAAAAGCTAAAACGGGCACCGCCAAAGCCGCCCAGACCTTCCAACGGTATACCTTGGGCCACGCGATGTAAATAAAGCCCAGGAAGAGCAGGGTGGCGAGAAAAGCAGGGGCAAAATCGACCGTCATCGTCCGTGAGGCAAACGGCATCGTAGCCAGGCGATTGAGAAGCCAAGCGAACGCATCGCCCACCAAGCCCAGCTCACGAGAAGCGACGTCCCCGACAATCGGAACGGGCCCCACCGCAAAATACACGGCACCCACTCCCATCAAAACCGTGAACAGCGGCGTCAAGACAACCGCCGCAACCGGCGCGATGAGCGACAGGCGCCCAAAGGTCGAAAGGCTAATGGGGGCAGAAACCACGCTGGCCACCAGGCAAAGCGCCACGGTCTCGACCGTCGAGGTGCGGCAATGGTTAAGACGCGTCCGTACCTTGTAGGGCAGACGGCGCGAATCGATGCTAGGCACAAGTTCGAGAAACGCATAACGCGCGTAACCGGAGAAAAGGCACAGCCCAATCACACAACTCACCGAGAGAAGGAACCCGATCTGCCCGCAGGCCGTGGGGTCAAAGGACGCCATGAGAAGCGCGCAGATGCAGACGGCTGATACGGGATCTGCCCGACGCGCGACAAGATGCGACGCCGCGGCGCACAGTGACATGAACCAGGCACGACACGCCGACGCAGGCGCTCCGCAGAAAAACACAAAGACTGCGGTGACCGCAAGAAGAAGCCCCAGCTTAAGCCACTTATTGAGCTTTGTCTTATCAAGCGCCGCCGAGACAAGCCCGCTCAAAAGCGTCAGGTGCGAGCCAGAGACCGCGATCAAGTGCGAGATGCCGCAAACCGCAAACTGGTCGTTGATGCCCAACTCGGAGATGGCCTTGGAGTAGCCGCAGAGGGCGCCGGCAGCGATCGCGCGCCCCACAGAAGACGTGGGGTCGATTCTTTCCAATAGGCGTTGCCGCGCCTGCAGAATCCACGAGAACGTCGGCGTCACTTCGAGGGTCTTCACGACCGAGACCGAGCCGCAAACACCTTGGAGCTTAAGGCTCACTCCCCATTCATCATCGGCCAGCTCTGTGAACCTACCCACACAAGCAATGGTGTCACCTTTGTTGAGCTGCTCTTTATTTGAAAGCCAAACGCTGCCAAGGCACTCTTGCCCACGAAACACCTTGGCCCGAGCCGTCCACGAGCTTGACGCGTGCCCCATATCCTGGTCGACCTGGAAGCTGAAGGCGGAGACCGAGGTACTTCTCAGTGCTTGAGCACACCCCTGTGCCCTCAAAGAAGCCGCGGCCGCAAAGAACCCCGTCGACAGCAAGACGAGCGCAACACTCGCAATGGCCAGAAACGCCTGCTTCCACCTGCGGTTTCTTCTCACCAACGCAAACCAAAAGGCACCGAGAAGAACCGCGGCCCCAAAACCGGCAACCCCATACCAGGCCACCGGCACGCTTAGCCGCAAAGTCACGCGCTGCAGCGCGATGACCCCCACCAGAACATAGAGCGCGAAGGGCACGTGGGGCCTAGGAGGCACCTCCGCGACCTTCCTAGACACAGATCTGGTCCCGAAGCTTCGCGAACTTCTTCTCGCCTATGCCTGAGACGCGCATAAGGTCCTCGATGCAGGTAAACTCGCCGTTGCTCGTCCGCTCCTCGACGATCGCCTTAGCTGTGGCCTCCCCCACGCCAGAAAGCGCCTGCAGCTCATCGACCGTGGCGAGGTTGATGTTGATAAGGCCCCCGCTGGAG
>CAVDXJ010000413.1:0-2174 GCA_963612765.1 Oscillospiraceae bacterium | reverse complement strand
CGCGAGGCCGGCGAGCAGGCTGCCTTTGACGCTGGTATCCACGATCTGCACCCCGAGCTCGTAAAGACCCTGGGCGCCCTTCGCTACCGCACCTCCTTTGGCCAAAACGTCCTGCAGCACTCCATTCAGGTGTCTGCTCTGTGCGGCATCATGGCTTCCGAGCTGGGCCTTGACCCCACCCAGGCCAAGCGCGCCGGCCTTCTCCACGATCTGGGCAAGGCCATCGACCATGAGGTCGAGGGTCCCCACGCTGTGATCGGTGCCGACCTTGCCCGTCGCTACGGCGAGCGTCCCGAGATCGTCCACGCCATCGAGGCTCACCACGCTGACGTCGAGCCCGACACCGTTCTCGACGTGCTTGTCCAGGCCGCAGACGCTATCTCTGCTGCCCGTCCCGGTGCCCGCCGCGAGTCTGCCGAGAACTACATCAAGCGTCTTGAGAAGCTCGAGGAGATTTCCAACGCCCACGAGGGGGTCGAGCGCACCTACGCCATGCAGGCCGGACGCGAGCTTCACGTCATGGTCCAGCCCGAGAAGATCTCGGATGCGCAGGCCACCGTTCTTGCGCACGACATCGCCAAGCAGATCGAGGACGAGATGGAATATCCCGGTCAGGTGCGCGTCGTCGTTATCCGCGAGTCCCGCGCCGTCGATATCGCGAAGTAGGCAAAGATGGCTCAGGGTCAGCAGGACCTTGCGAACTTTGTAGCCAACATGGGAGGCGAGCGTGCCCTGCGCGTCGAGGAGAACCTCGGCGAGGGGTACGTTCGCCTTCGTGTTGCCGAGGCAGAGCGCAGGCAGGCAAAGCACGACATTCGTTGCGTCGAGGATGTTGTTATCGAGATGCTGAGAAACGCCCGCGACGCCGGGGCCAAGAACATCTATGTGGCCACGGCGCGCGAGGGCAACATCCGCACCATCACCATGCTCGACGACGGGTCCGGCATTCCTGCCGATATGCAAGAGCGCGTCTTTGAGGCCCGCGTTACCTCAAAGCTCGAGAGCGTCCATATGGATCGTTGGGGCGTCCACGGCCGCGGCATGGCGCTTTACTCCGTCAAAGAAAATGCCCTCTCGGCCCAGGTCATGACCAGCGACCTTGGCAAGGGCTCATCGATTCGAGTCATGACCGACACCACGGCCCTTGACGAACGAGCCGACCAGTCCACCTGGCCCACGACGGGAGAGGACGAGGACGGCCAGTTCACCTGCGTGCGAGGCCCGCACAACATCGTGAGGACCTGCTGTGAGTTTGGCCTAGAGGAGCGCGGCCGCTGCGAGGTCTATCTCGGCTCCCCGGCAGAGATCGCCGCCACCGCCCGCGCGCGCGCCAACCAGACCGTCGATAACGCGAGCTTGCTCTTCATCGATGACATCGCCGAACTGCCGGTTCTTGAGCGCTTCAAGGTCGCCGCAGACGCGGCCGAGCTTCTCAAGGTTTCCAAGTCCTGCGGCCTCGACATGTCCGAGCGCACTTCTCACCGCATCGTCTCGGGCCAGATCCGGCCACTTAGAAGCGTCGTTGCCCGTCTCACCCACAAGGGACAGGCCGTTGAGCCCAAGGCGGTCGACCTTTCGTGCGACCACCGTGGTCTCAAGCTCTCGGACAAGGATCTCAAGGAGTTCGCCCACATGCTCGAGCGCGACTTCTCCCTTATCTCCCAGCGCTACTACGTCGACTTGGCCCAAGACCCCAAGATTCGCGTGGGCCACGGCAAGATAACGGTAACTTTTGAACTAAATGACGCCGACTAGCACCTTTGACTTTTATTTAACTGGTATTATCCGTACAATCTTTCGAGTACCCAAAACGCAGGATTTCACGTTTTAGCTGCACCACACAGGAGTCTCAATGGACTTTCTCAAAGTTTCAAGCAAGTCTTCACCCGCATCTGTTGCCGGGGCCATCGCCGGTATGGTGAAGGATTCCACGCCTGTCAATATTCAGTGCGTGGGCGCCGGGGCCGTCAACCAGGCCATCAAGGCTATCGCCATCGCCCGCGGCTTCCTTATCCCCACCGGCGTCGACATCTCCTGCGCGCCAACTTTCTCTGATATCTCGATCGGCGGAGAGAACCGCACCGCCATCCGCATCGCCATCTATGTCCACCGCATTTCTGCACAGACCGCAAATGCCCAGGTAGAATCTCTGGTTTCTTAATATGAGCAACATC
>CAVDXJ010000412.1:0-2181 GCA_963612765.1 Oscillospiraceae bacterium | reverse complement strand
GGGCCGAGACGTGGAAGACGCCCGGCAGGCCCTCGCCCGCGATCTTGTACATGTTGGGGATCATCAGGAGCAGACCCTGAGAAGCCGTGTAGGTGGTGGTCAGCGCACCGGCGCCCAGGGAACCGTGAACGGTACCGGAAGCACCTGCCTCGGACTCCATCTCCACGACGTTGACGGGCGTGCCAAAGATGTTCTTGCGGCCCTGGGCTGCCCACTGATCGACGTGGTCTGCCATGGGACTCGACGGCGTGATGGGGTAGATACCCGCGACCTCGGTGAACGCGTACGATACGTGCGCGGCCGCCTCGTTGCCGTCCATGGACTTGAACTTACGTGCCATGTTTCCTCTCCTTCAAACTCCCTGGCCACCCCCATGGCGCCAGGACGTTCAACGTTCTAGTGGCGTGCGCCGGGCCGCGGGAGTCATCGCGGAGCCGTTTTGCGCGCAGTGCGCCACCTTCACATTCGATTTTTCAGTGTACCCCGCACGTTGACGGGGTAGGGTGTTCGTTCACCAAGATTTTGGTGAGGGGTCAGTTTTTGCCCCGCAACGGAGGCTGAGCGGCGCGGCGCGTTTTGCGGCGGGGCGCTGACCTGCGCTTTGTTGCAGCTAGTCTAAAACGACATGTGTGAAGGTTCCGTTGTCGTAGACGCCAAAGCTGTGGGTACCGTCTTTGGGGATGCCCACCGAGCCAGGGTTGAAAACGGTGATGCCGGGGTGGCCCGGCATCTCTTCATTGACCTTCTTGTGGGTGTGGCCGTAGACCAGCGCGGAGTTTTGCGGCAGGCAGGGCCAGTTACCCACGCTGTTGTGCAGGCCGGGGCCAAAGACGTGGCCGTGAGTGAAGAACAGGGTCTTTCCGGCCGGGGCGGCGTTAGGGTCCACCAGGATGTTGTGGTCTGCCATGCAGGGGAAGTCCAGGACCATCTGGTCGACCTCGGCCTCGCAGTTGCCGCGAACGCAGATGATCTTCTCGGCTAGGGGGTTGAGCAGGGCAATCACACGCTTGGGGGCGTAATCTGCCGGCAGGTCGTTGCGGGGTCCGTGGTACAAGACGTCGCCGAGAAGGACGATGCGGTCTGGGTTAAGGGCGGCCGCGGCATCCAGGAAATTCTGGCACCAGTCGGCGGCGCCGTGGATGTCGGAGGCGATGACGAGCTTCATGGGTGGGGTCTCCTTTGGGTTGTGCGGGGCGGCAGGGGCGGGCCGGGCGGGTCGCGGGGCCGCGCCGAGCGAGTCGCAGGGCGCGGGCGTTAGCCCATCGCGACGATGAAGCCGATGTCTTGTACGGTGGCGCCGGGCTGGATAGCGGCGTTGCTGTCACTTGGCCCCAGGTGGAGGGTGGTGTCGCCAGCGGTCAAGGTCGCTCCCCAGCTGTCGTTGACGGTTATCTTCTCATCAAAGGTTAAATCAACCAACCAGGCAGAGAGGGCCGAGGCGCCCGTATTGGTGACGGTAACGTCGTAGAGGTTGACGGTCTTGCCGTCGGCCTCCCAGTTCTGGCGAAGGCTCACCTTGCAGGTCGTACCGTCGCTCGAGGCAACCGAGTCGATGCCCGGGGCGAGCTTCTCGCTGGATTCGTCGCTGGCGGATTGGGAGGTCGCAGCGGTCTTCTCGCCGACAAGCATGGATTTGAACCAGCGACCGCACTCGGATAGGTCGGAGTCCTCGAAGGCCGAGGTCTTTTGGCAGGAAGCGACCAGCATCGAGGCGCTTTCGTCCTTGTTGGAGAGGTTCCAGCAGGCACAGCTTACGCCCAGCTCGTCGAGAAGGGCGATCCACTGGTTGGCGGAGTCCTGGTCAACGCCGCCGTCGCCGCTCGCATCGCAGATGCCGTACTCGCTCACGAAGACGGGAAGGCCGCCGTCGACGGCCGCGCGCAGGCGTTGGCGCAGGTAATCCTTGTGGGTGCCCGCGTAGAAGTGCAGGGTATAGAAGACGTTTTCGAAGTCGAGGGGCGCGGCCGCGGCGTCGAGGATGTCCTGCGACCAGGTGGGGGTGCCCACGACGATGGGAGCCGCCGGGTCGTTGGCGCGAATGACAGGGATGACCTCCCGCGCGTAGGCGCGGACATCGTCCCAGGTAGCGTCGCCGTTTGGCTCGTTGCAGATCTCGTAGATGACGTTGTTGGCGCTGGCGTAGCTGCGCGAGATGTCGTCCCAGAACTCCTTGGCCTGGTC
>CAVDXJ010000411.1:0-2182 GCA_963612765.1 Oscillospiraceae bacterium | reverse complement strand
TATTCGTCCTGACCTGCGATTTTGTGTGATGTTGGCTAAACGGTAGCAAGACCGGTAACAACCTTGGGGCGTTTTCTGGACGTATGCGCAGGTCAGATATGGTATGGGGTCTGGCTGGTAGTGGCTTTGGGACAAATTTGGTACAAATCGAGTTTGCTGAGCGTCCGGTTGCGCTGGGTTGCGTTGTGTCGTTGTTCGCGTTTGACCCTGAGTTCGTTCGCTCTGCTGGAAACTCGGTTTTGGCGGCTGCATAGATATGGCCGCAGAGGATGTCATCGCGACCGGTACGACTGCCGTGCACGTTGCCGATTCGACGGCGTGCTTTGTTGCGGTTGACGGTGCCCAGGATCAGGGTGCTGTAGCGCGCAAGGTCTCGTGCCCTTGGCCGATGACGGACATGACCAACGCGGAGGCCGCGGAGGTGCTGCGCGGGGCGAATTCCGGGCTTACACCTAACCTGTCTCGCTACGGTTACCGCGCGTTCAAGCGCGCGTTTGACGTGTGCGCTTCGAGGCTCGGCATCGCCATCTTGTTTATTCCTGCTGTTGCGCTTTCTGCTGCGATTTGTATTAAGTCGCCGGGCGCTGGTCCACTGTACTCGCAGGTTCGCGTTGGCCGCCTGAAGAAGGACGGCACCTATTCGTTGTTTCGCATGTGGAAGTTGAAGTGGACCCCACATTCCGGACACCGGAATTGATTTCCGGGTAAAACCTGGCGGCGAGCCCGAACGAAAGGGTTCGCAGATGCACGAAGGAATGTTCACCGCCGACGAGCTGTCCTACCTGCGCTCGCTCGACGCCGTGGAGCGAGCGGAGCCGCTCAGGATCACCTATTCGAAGCAGTTCAAGAGGGAGTTCATGCGCCGCTACCACGCCGGCGAGAGGCCGAAGGCCATTTTCGAGTCCGCCGGCCTGAGCGAGAGACTCATCGGCTACAAGAGGATCGAGCGCGCATGCGCCCACTGGCGGGAGGCGGAAGCCAAGGACGCGCTGTGTCTGACTAACGATAAAATCCCAACCAGAGACGACGTAAGGGCCCGCGAGCGACGCCGCGCCTCCGAGCGCGTCGCGGCCGCCAGGGCCTCCCGCGACAAGCGGGTAGCCGAGCTGGAGGAGAGATTGGCCAAGCAGAAAGCGCGATCGGAGCGCGAGAAGGAGAAAATCATCGCCTCGCAAGCCGCCGAGATCGCGGCGCTGAAGGCGCAGGTGAAGGCTTTAAAAGCCAATGGCACGCTGGAGAGGAAGACCCGGCGTGCCCCTGGGACGACCCGCAAGTCGGAGAGGTTCGAGGTAATCTTCCGCCTCAGGGTTGAGGACCCCGCTTTCAACATCGCCGCGGCCTGCGAGGCTCTGGAGGTGTCGCGCAGCGGCTACTACGAATGGGTCGGCGCCGCCGCGGGCCGCGCGGCCAGAGAGGCCGAAGACGAGCGGAGTCGCGAGCTGATCGCCAGCGCGATGGCCTACAAAGGCTTCAACAAGGGCAGCCGTCAGGTGAGAGACCGCCTGAAGCGCGACAAGAAGATCGTCATGAACCGCAAGAAGATCCTGCGCATCCAGCGCAAGTTCGGCATGCAGCGCAAGCGCAGGAGGAAAAAGCCGTACAGGCCCATAGGCGCCGACGGCCAGCCCAAAGTCGCGGACAACGTCGTGAACAGGGATTTCAGGCGCGGTGCGCCGCTCAAGGTCATCTCGACGGATATCACATACCTATCGAGTGCCGAGGGGTTCACCTACCTCTCCGGCATCATCGACTGCGAGACGGACGTGCTGCTCTCGCACGTGGCGTCCAAGTCGATGGAGGAGGGATTCGTGCTCGAGACTTACGATAAGCTCAAGGGCTACGACCTGCCCGACGACATCTGGGCCTGCAGCGACCAGGGCGTCCACTACACCGCCCGCCCCTATCGAGAAAAGCTCGCCGAGCTGGGGATAAACCAGTCGATGTCACGAAAGGCATGCTGCTGGGACAACGCGCCCATAGAGTCGTTCTGGGGTGTGATGAAGCGCGACATCGGCCCGACGGGCGAGCTGACGCACGAGGAGATAGTCGAGCTCGTTGACGATTACGTCGACTACTATAACAACGAGAGAGGCAAGGAGCGGCTAGGCTGGCTCACCCCCTCGGAGTACGCCGGATTGCTCGCTTAAGGGTTGTCCGGAATTCGGGGTCCATATCATCGGGC
>CAVDXJ010000410.1:0-2184 GCA_963612765.1 Oscillospiraceae bacterium | reverse complement strand
CCAGCTCGACGATGTCGTTGCGGTCGCGGCAGGTGCCGTCGATCACGACGCCGGCCACGCCCTTGGCCAAACACGCGTGAGCCATCATGTCGCCAAAGTGACCCGCGGCAAACCCGCCGCAGTCAAAGACCAGGACGTCTCCGGGCTGAGCGGCGTCGATGCCCTGGTAAAGCGCCAGGTTGTCGCCGGGGTAGCAGCGCACGGGCAGCGCGCGGCCAACCATCTTCATACCCGGGTCCAAGGGCTTGATGCCGGCGTCCATAACGCCGCCCGTGGGGTTGTTGTCGGCGATGTTGCCGCACGGAAGCTGCAGCAGCTCGGCGCGCTTCTCGGCAGAAAGCTCCATACCTCACGCCTCCTCGTCCAGGCTCGCGCCGTTGGTCTCGATCAGGTGCTTGTACCAGGCAAACGAGTCCTTCTTGGTGCGCTCCAAGGTGCCGCTGCCCTCGTTGTCCTTGTCCACGTAGATGAAGCCGTAGCGCTTGCGCATCTCGCCCGTGCCGGCGCTCACGATGTCGATGGGACCCCAGTAGGCGTAACCCATGACGTCGACGCCGTCGCGGATGGCCTCGCGCAGCTCAAGCAGGTGCTCGCGCAGGTAGTCGATGCGGTAGGGGTCGTGAATGCTGCCGTCGGCCTCAACGACGTCCTCGGCACCCAGGCCGTTCTCCACGGGGAAAACCGGCACCTGGTAGCGGTCGAAGATCTCGTTGCAGGTGTAGCGGAAACCCACGGGGTCGATCTGCCAGCCCCAGGCGCTCGTCTTGAGGTAGGGGTTGGGGGTGCTGTACTCGCCGCCCGTGTCGTAGAAGCTGGGCTTGCCGGCCTCGTGCGTGGAGGTCTTGTAGTAGCTAAACGCCACGAACTCACTGGTGTTCTGGGCAATAAGCTCCAGGTCACCGGGCTCGATCTGGATGTGGACGTCGTTGTCGGCCCACAGACGGTGGATGTAGTTGGGATAGTAGCCGCGCACCATCACGTCGGAGAAGAACAGGGACTTGCGACGGATGTCCATGGTCTCGAAGACCGACTCGGGACGGCAGTCGTAGGGATAGATGTTGGAGAGGGAGAGCATGCAACCGATCTTGGCGTCGGGGATAAGCTCGTGGCACTGCTGGTTGGCGCGGGCGCTGGCCACAAACATGTTGTGCGCGGCCTGGTAGATGAGCTGCTTGGGATTGGGCTCGCTCTCGTCAAAGATCACGCCGGCCACGTAATCGGCGTTGCGGCGCATGTTGTTGATCTCGTTGAAGGTAAGCCACAGCTTCACCTTGTTGGCGTAGCGCCTAAAGATCACGTCGCAGTAGCGCTCGAAGAAGCCGATGAGCTCGCGGCTGCGCCACCCGCCGTACTTCTCGACCAGGTGCATAGGGGTCTCGTAGTGGCTGATGGTGACCAGCGGCTGGATGCCGTGCTCAAGCAGGCAGTCAAACAGGCGGTCGTAGAAGGCCAGGCCCGCCTCGTTGGGCTCGGTCTCGTCTCCGTTGGGGAAGATACGGCTCCAGGCGATGGAGGTGCGAAAGACGGTGAAGCCCATCTCGGCAAACATCGCGATGTCGCCGGCGTAGCGGTGGTAGAAGTCGATCGCGACCTCATGGGCGTTGTACTCGCCGGGGACGGGGCGGCCACCAAACTTGTGGTGGATGCCGTTGGGGAAGCACGACGCCAGGTCCATGCCCTTGCCGTCTACCCAGCCGCCCTCGCACTGGTTGGCGGCCACGGCGCCGCCCCAAAGGAAGCCCTGGGGAAAATCGCTGCGGTAGGTGTTAGTAAGCTCCATGGGACCTTAAGCCTCCTTGGCGGGCAGAGCCGCCTCGTCGAAGCCCAGGGCAAAGGTGACGATGCAAGAGACCACGATGGCAACCACGATGCCAATGGCCATGGCAACAAAGGTGTCCTGGAAGATGGGCAGGGCCATGACGGTGGAGTAGCCCATGGTGTAGGCGCGGGCACCCAGCAGAGCGGTCACGACGCCGCCCACGGCGCCACCGGCAGAGACGCCGATGAGGGGCTTCTTAAGACGAAGGTTGACGCCGTAGATGGCAGGCTCGGTCACGCCGGCGACGATGCAGCCAAAGGCCAGCGAGAAGCACTCGGAACGGAACTCAGCGTCCTTGGAGCGCAGGCCAACGCCCAGGCAGGCGCCGCCCTCGGCCATGTTGTGCAGGATGAAGGAGGGGCGGA
>CAVDXJ010000409.1:0-2187 GCA_963612765.1 Oscillospiraceae bacterium | reverse complement strand
ACCGCCATGGAGAAGACTGCCTTCACCGTGAAGCTGCGGCCCAGCTTGAGGCCGCCGTAGATGACGAAGGGCGCGTTGAGAAGGACGGTGAGAAGGGAAAGCGGCAGGCCAAAGAGGTGCTCGAGCATGATGCCGACGCCAATGACGCCGCCGTCAAGGATGGTGTTGGGGACAAGAAACTCCTCGATCGCGAAGGCGGCGACGGCCGCGCCCACGGCGAGGAGCAGATAGGTGAAGATGGGGTTCGAGAGCTTTTTGTTCACGGGCATGCACCTTTCTGGCATTGGGTGGTTGGGGGACTCTTTTAACCTACCCCAGCTACCTGCCCGTTTATGCACGCGCCCACAACTTTTCCAGGGTTGCGGCGCCGCCGACGCAGTCGTGGCCGCTGCAATTTGGGGACTTGTCTGATGGTTTTGGGTCTTCTCGACTGTATTCTTTGCACTTGTCTGATGATTCGCCATCAAAAAAGGGGCTTGTCTGATGTGCGCCCATCAGACAAGCCCCAAATTTGCAGCGGGGGCGAGAAGCCCGCGGCGGCCCTAATCGGGCCAGACGAACTCGGTGTGGTTGGCCTCGCCGCCGTCGATCAGAAGGTTCTGGCCGGTCATGAAGCGGTTGGTGACGCCCACGAAATAGACCCACTCGGCGATTTCCTCGGGCGAGGCCCAGCGGCGAAGCGGGGTTAAGTCCATGATCTTTGCCCACATCACCGGGTCGTCCATGACGGGACGGTTGAGCTCGGTGGTGACGCCGCCGGGGTCGACGCTGTTGCAGATGGCCTGCGGGGCCAGGCGCTTGGCGACGTTTTTGGTGTAGGCGGCCACGCCGCCCTTCGACGCCGCGTAGACGGGAAACTCGCAGCCCGTGTGGCCGGCGGCAGACCCCATGTTGACCACAGCGCGGATGTTGGCGGCGGGTTTGCGGCCCAGCTCGCGCTTCTCGCCGGACGCTTCGCCCACAAAGGCGTAGCGCTCGGTCACGTTGATCGTGCCCATGAGGTTCACGGCCAGGTCGTCGCTCGAATTCTGGACACCGGCGTTGTTCACGATCACGTGGGGCTCCAAGCCCGCGGGCAAGTCCGCCGCATCGCGGACGTCGCAAACAAAGTGCTGGTAGCAGGGGTGCTCAATCGCGGCGGGCGCGATGTCCAGGCCCCACACGCGGTGGCCTTCTTCCAGGAACTTCTCGGCGCACGCGCGGCCGATACCAGAAGAGGTGCCGGTGATAAGGACATCCATCAGGCGCCGGCCTTGCTCACGTTGGCGCGAGCGACGTCGGCGGCGTGGCGCTGAACGTAGGCCTCGCCCACGCCCTCGCGCTCCCAGCCCTTGGCCACCTTGAACGCCACCGGCGAAAGCGCGACCTCGCAAAGGAGCTCGGCCACGGCGCCCGTCGCGGCGCAGACCACGACCTGCGTGGGCGTCCAGCCAAAGAAGTTGTAGCTCACGATAGTGGCAAAGACCAGGTTGTCCACAAACTGGCCGATCAGCGTGCTGATGTAGCTGCGCGCGGCAAAGGTGGCAAAGCTGCCGTTGTCGATGCGGCGGCCGATGAACATGTTGAGGTGCGAGTTGACAAAGGCCGAGCACAGCATGGCGGCCGAGCTGCCCAGTACCACGTACCAGGTGCCGGCGAAGGTGGCGTTAAGCGCGTCGTTGACCTCGACCGAGCCGGTGGAGTAGTAGGCGCTCCACATGCCGGGGGTCAGGCTGATCAGCCAGAACAAAATGGTGACCGCCAGGTTGATGACCAGCGCCAGGACCGAGATCTTGACCGAGGCCTTGGCGCCAAAGCGCTTGCAGATCATGTCCTGGCACAAGAACGACACCCAGCTCATGGTAAAGCCGCAGTCCAGGGCGATCCAGGGGACGCTAATCAGCTCTTTGCTGGCCAGCAGGTTCATGAGGATGACGCTCAAGATGAACAACGTCACGGTGGGAGCAGGGACGCTCCGCAGGAGGATCTTGTAGTCCTCCCTAAGCTCTTTCAACATACCTATCCTTTTCTCCTTTGGTTTTAGCTTCTAACGCGCTGGATATCGGACCCGAACAGCGCGGGCAGCCGCGGGGATGCGCCCGCTGCGGCCATTCGTCCACTATAGCAGGAGGGGGCACTGCTCTCTTCGCACAGGATCGAGAGGTTGTCGGAACTCCACGGACCCACCGCGCAACAAAACGCACGAAA
>CAVDXJ010000408.1:0-2190 GCA_963612765.1 Oscillospiraceae bacterium | reverse complement strand
CCGTGCGGGCACCAACGTTGATGCGCGGCAGGCGCTCCTCGAAGAAGGTGACCATAAGGTCGATGGAGTCCAGGCTCGCGTCGGTAACGATGTGGTTGCGGCCGCGCAGGGCACGGACGTCGACGGCCAGCATCGTGATGTCGTCGGACTGCTCGGCGCCGTTGGCGTGCTCGCGGACCGCCGCCAGGACGGACTCGCACAGGGCGCGCGGGTCGTGGCCCTCGACGGTGTTGAGCTTGTCGAGAAGGCGCTGCTCGCCGTAGAGCTCGTCTTGTGTGTTGTAGGCCTCAGTCACGCCGTCGGTGTAGAGGTAGAGCTTGGTATCCGGGTCGATGTTCATCTCGTGCTTTCTGTAGCGGATGCCGTCCATGCCGGCCAGGACCATGTTGGGGCGCTCGTCCTTGAGGTAGGCCCACTCGCCGCCCTGCCTTCTCAGCAGCGGCGGGTTGTGCCCCGCGTTGGCGTAGGTCATGTGACCGACCTGGAAGTCGATCTTGCCCAGCCACGCGGTCACGAACATGCCGGAGTCGTTGGACTCGCACAGGCGACGGTTTGTCTCGGTAAAGGCCTCGTCGACCTCCATGCCGCTTTCCATCAGGGCGTGGATCTCGGTCTTGGCCTGCATCATGAACAGGGCCGCGGGGACTCCCTTGCCCGAGACGTCGGCGATAAGCACGACCAGCGTGTGGTTGTTGAGCAGGAAGAAGTCGTAGAAGTCGCCGCCCACCTCGCGCGCCGCGTCCATCGAGGCAAAGAGGTCGAAGTCCGCGCGCTCGGGGAAGGGCGGGAAGACATTGGGCAGGGCGCTGTGCTGGATCTTGCGGGCCATTGCCAGCTCGGCGTCGCGACGGTGCTCGGCCTCCTCGATGTAGCCCTTGAGGGTGCCGACGGTGGTGTTGAGGTTGTTCGAGAGCTTGTTGAACTCGTAGTGGCTGCGCACCTCGATGCGGGTATCCAGGTCGCCGGCCGTGATCTTCTCCAGGCCTTCCTCGACGTGCTCGAGGTTTCTCACGACCTTATGGCGCATGAGCTGGAACAAGATGATGAACAGGGCGTCGTTGATCAAGACCTCGAGATAGATCGTGAGATAGAGCAGGTAGTTAGTGGCGTAGTCCGATTCGGGCTCGGGGACGTAGGCGAGGAAGGCGCGGCCATCCGCGGCCAAGGTGCGCTTCATCACATAGCAGGTCGTGTCCATGACGGTACCGACATAAAGGGTGTCGTTCTCAAGGTCCGCGATTTCGGAGTCGAACTGCTCGGGGTTGTAGACGCTGAGGCCCTTCGTGTAGCCCAAAAAGCTCGTGGGCGACAGGACCTCGCCCGTCTGGGTGTCGTAGACGATGACCCCGCCGTTTTGCTGGATGCGCCAGAGGGGGACGTCGCCGACAAAGACCTCCCAACCAAAGATCTCGCGCGAGTACACGGCGTCGGCCAGGTGGGTGCTGAGAAGACCGTTTGCCTGGACCATCGTGACGTTGTCTGCGATGACAACGGTGCACGCGGTCACCACGATGAAGGCGGAGAAAACCGCGATGAACAGGCGAAAGCCCAGGTCAGAGATGAGGTGGGGCGGGCGGACGAGAAGGGCCTCGTGGTTTATGTAGCCGCGGCCTATGAGGGCCAGGCCAACGGCCAGGGCCGTCAGGCCGACCATGGGGAAGGTGCAGACGTCGACGTAACGGAAGGCTATCGAGACCGTGTTCGCGTTGGTGAGCAGGATCAGCAGCATGTGCAGAACCTCGGTGGTGGCACCGATGGCGATAGCGTAGCCGGCGATCGGGGCACGGTCGTCAAAGACGAAGCGGCGCATGCAGGCGGCGCCGGTGCCGGCGAGGACGGCCGCGGTCGAGCAGGCGAGCTGCGTGGTGTAGCCGCCGCCCCACATCACCGAGCACCAGCGCTCGATGCCGGCGATGAGGCCCGCGATGATGCCCGCCGGGCCTCCGAAGGCCAGGCCGGCGACGACGGGGCCGGCGTCGCGCAGGCTCATGACGCCGCCGTCGACGATGGTCACGCCCGTCTCGGAGCAGACGACGGCCACCAGACCAAACGAGACGCCGTAAATGAGCTGGTGCACCCAGTTGGGTAGGCGCATCCAGCCCGCGGTCCTGCCTATGAACGTGAAGATGAGCGCTGCCGCCGCCGGCAACAGCGTCTGGATTGCCAGGTTGGGCATCGCTTGCTCCTATG
>CAVDXJ010000407.1:0-2195 GCA_963612765.1 Oscillospiraceae bacterium | reverse complement strand
TCACGGGACGGGCCCTTTACGAGGGCAACTTCTCGCTCGAGGACGCCCTGGCCGCCACCGGCAACACGCCCGTCTAACCCGAAAGGACACGCATGTTAACCAAACGAGTTATTCCCTGCCTTGACGTCAAGGACGGTCGCGTGGTCAAGGGCGTCAACTTTGTCGACCTGCGCGACGCGGGCGACCCGGTGGAACTTGCCTCTAAGTACGACAAAGAAGGCGCCGACGAGGTCGTCTTCTTGGACATCACCGCAACCTCCGACGACCGCGCCACCACGATTGACCTCGCATCGCGTGCGGCCGGTGAGCTGCGCATCCCGTACACGGTGGGCGGGGGCTTTCGCGACGTGGCGGGTTGCCGCACCATGATCGCCGCCGGTGCCGATAAGGTCTCGATCAACTCGGCCGCGGTCAAGGACCCCGGCATCATCACCGCCTGCGCCGACGCCTTTGGCAGCCAGGCTGTCATCGTGGCCATCGATGCCAAGCAGGTGGGCCACACCGACAAGTGGGAAGTCTACCTTGCGGGCGGCCGTATCCCCACGGGCATCGACGCCGTGACCTGGGCCGAGGAGGCCGCAAAGCGCGGAGCCGGCGAGATCCTTCTCACCAGTATGGACCGCGACGGCACCAAGGACGGCTTTGACCTGGCTCTTACGCGCGCCGTCTCGCGTGCCGTCTCGATCCCCGTCATCGCCTCGGGCGGCGTGGGCACCCTCGAGCACTTTGCCGAGGGCATCATCGAGGGCGAGGCCGACGCGGTTCTGGCCGCCTCGGTCTTCCACTTTGGTACCTACAGCATCCGTCAGGTCAAAGAGTACATGGCGAGCCAGGGCATCCCCGTTCGCCTGGACTTTTAGGGAGGCCGCGCATGGCATATGACGACTTCATCTACGCCGGCGAGAAGCCCGCGCCGGTTGACCTGGCAGACGTCGAGCCTCGCTTCGACGCCCAGGGCCTCATCCCCTGCGTCGTGCAGCAGGAAGGCACTGGCGAGGTGCTGATGGTCGCATGGATGAACCGCGAGTCCCTGGGCCTCACCGTCAAGACCGGCACCACCTGGTTTTGGAGCCGCAGCCGCCAGGAACTGTGGAACAAGGGCGCTACCAGCGGCAACATGCAGCAAGTCAAGCGCTTGCTGGTGGATTGCGACGCCGATACCTTAGTCTGCGTCGTGGACTCTCCGGGACCCGCGTGCCACACCGGCCACCGCAGCTGCTTTTTCCGCGAGGTCCTTCTCGGCTAAGACAAAACCCGCGACGGCCGCGCGTCGTCGGCAGATCCTAAGGAGTAACGATGGGTGTACGCACCGCAAATGTCCAGGACGGCGACCTGGGAGAGACCCTCTACGGCCTGGGCGAGGTAATTCACGGCCGCCGCGAGTCCTCTCCCGAGGAGTCCTACACCGCCAAGCTTCTGCAGGGCGAGGAGGACGAGCTCTTGAAGAAGATCGCCGAGGAGGCCAGCGAGGTCATCATGGCCTGTAAGGACCGCGACCACGACCACATTCGCTACGAGGCCGGTGACCTTATCTACCACCTCATGGTTACCCTCGAGCGCTACGGCGTGACCTTGGACGAGCTTGCCGGCGAGCTCAACGCCCGTCGCAAGTAGCGTCGTCGCGCGCCCTGCTCTTTTGGTGTAAGCCGGGCAGGGCGCGTTATAGTTGGCTGCGTACAAACCGGTCCAACCAAGAAGGCACACGATGGCATCCAGACCCAGCGACATCACCCCAGACCAGCTTTCTTCTCGCCTGCAGCCCATTATCCTGGGCGCGGACTTCTCTGCATACGCGTACACCCGCGCCTTCAAAGAGGCCTACGGCGTCAAGCCCATCATCATGGGCAGCGACGACATCAAGTCCATCTCGCGCACGCGCTTTGCCGAGTACCGCCACATCCCCGGCATGGACTCCGAGGACATGCTCATGCAGATCCTGGCCAAGCTGGGGGAAGAGCTCTGCGCAGCCGGTAAGGTGCCCTTCCTGGCTACCTGCGGCGACTTCTACGCGCGCATCGTCTCTTCTCACAAGGCCGAGCTCGAGCAGTGGTTCTACACGCCGGTTGTGGACTTCGAGGTCCTGGACTTCGTCTCGCAGAAGAAGAACTTCTACGACACCTGCGAGCAGCTGGGCCTGGATTACCCCAAGACCCGTTTCCTCGATTGTTCCGTGACAGGGCAGTCAGCCGACGACG
>CAVDXJ010000406.1:0-2197 GCA_963612765.1 Oscillospiraceae bacterium | reverse complement strand
CGGCCTGGGTCATCCACTGCTTGTCGATAGGCACGTCCAATCCGTCAGCGCACACAACCACGTTGGCGAGAAGCGCCTTGGCGCTGGTGATTTTCTCCTCAAGGGACGCCAGCTCGTCGACGGAGGCCCAGCTCTGCTTCTGCGCGTAAGCCTTGATCGGCAGGTTATCGAAGACGACGCCGGCGGCCTTGTTCTTCTCGGTCATGGCTGCCGTTACCTTTGACCAATCGGTCCAGGTGCCGGTGCCCGCAGAGTCTGCGGTGTCGGCCGTCCAGTCCTCGACCGTAGAGGTGATCCAGCTCTCGCCCTCGTTGACCTTGGCCACAAAGCCGGCCTCCCAGGTATCGACGACCTTTGTGTTGCCCTCATCGTCCAAGTCCAGGTCCTGCAGCTCCTTCACACCCATGTTGTAGTTGGCAGGCTGCGTGTAGGACCAGGTGCCGTCGTCGTTTTGGTGCGCCTGCGTGACCACCACCGAGTAGCGCTGGCCTTCTCGCATGCAGATCCAGTCGTCCTCGTCGATGGCCAGTCGGTGGTAGCCACCGTACCCAAAGGTGTCGGTGGCGGAGAAGACCTCGCGGGAGTGATCAGCGTCGGTGGGGTCGGCGGCATCGTTGTCCAGCAAGTAGACATCGAAGGTCACCACAGTGTTGGGCAGGGTGGTCTCGCAGTAGAGGGCGCGCACGGCCATGTCGGCCTTGGCGGTGAAGATGTTGGCGCCGCTTACCTTGCCGCTAAAGGTGGCATAGGTCGTGCCGTTGACCGGCAGGTAGTCGTACTGGTCGATGACGCGGCCGGTCGAGGCGCCGGTATTGGTCTGGGTAACGTCGAACTCATAGGTTTCGAAGCTCGAGACGGACTTGTCGTAATAGGAGACGTAGAAGTAGCCGGTGTGCTTGCCGTCCTCGTCGACAAGCCCCCAATCGGGCGTTAGGCCCTGGCAGTTGGGGAAGTCCTCGGTCTGAGAGCCAAAGCTGTTCTTCACGATCCAGGCGCCGTCGCCCTCGGGCAGGTTGTTGACGCCGTCGCCAAAGTTGGTGCGCGAGTAGGAGTCGTCGTAGCCCACGATGGTCACGCCGTGGTTCACGGCCTTGGTCTCATAGGTGTACTGGGCCCAGTTGTCGTTGATGTAAGTAGTGACGCCGGGAATCTTGGTGGCGCCGGGGGTGGAGTCGTCAGCGTACATCGACATGGCGACGGCGCGGCCGGCCTTGAGCTCGCCCTTGATTGCAGAGACGGCCTTCATGTCGGTGCCGGTGCAGACGCCGTCCGTAAGGATGCGGGTCTCGGGCAAAAGGTTGCCGTCGGTAAGCTCGTAGAGGGAGGTCTGCCACAGGTCTTGGCTCACGCTCCAATCGGTGTAGTACTCCTTGGAGTCAATGCCGTCGGGGGCAAACCAATAGGCGCCCGCGTAGCTTACCGGGGTGCAGGTAAGGCCGTAGACCTCGCGCCATTTCTTGAGCTCTTCCTCGGTGGGGTTCTCGGTAGTAAGGCGGCCGTTCGCGCCCTCGATGGCCTCGCCGAGCCTGTCGCCGCTGATGACCCAGGTGATCACGTTTTCCTTGTTCTTGTAGGGAGCCTGAGTCTCGGTCACGGGACCGATGCCCGCAGCAAAGAGAGCCGAAGCGTAGGCCAAGGAGCCGCCGGTGTTGATGCCGTCGTTGGGGTTCTTACAGGTGGAGTAGAAGCCCTCCCCCGCCTGCGCGGCACCGGCCACGCTCTCGGGCACGCCGCCGCGGGCGTAGACCAGGCCCGCGAGCTGCAGCTCAGACAGGTCAAGGGACGAAGGCATCGTGCCCTGGGCCTTGGTGGCCGAAAGGATGCTGGACTCACTGGCGGCGATGGCCGAGAAGGCCCAGCATGTGTTCCACGGGGACTGGTTCTTGACCGGGGTCACCAAACCCTGCTCGCGCAGGTCGACCGAGTCGATGGACTGGATGCTTGCGACCACGGCGTCGTCAAGGCCGTCGGAGGTGTAGGCCTGGAAGTCCTCGTCGTTTATCTGCTGCGCCGAGACCTGCGACCATTCGTCAATAACGGCCTGGTCATCGGCGTAGGCGGCTGCAGGCGTAAAGGCCACGGCCGAAGCGGCGACGGCAAAAGTGAGGCCGGCAAAAAGCGCGCGGCGGGCAATGCCAAAGCGAGGCTGTAAGTCAACCATGGAGGTGCCTTTCTCTGAGGTTGAACTATCTTAACG
>CAVDXJ010000405.1:0-2200 GCA_963612765.1 Oscillospiraceae bacterium | reverse complement strand
GGTCATGGCCGTGCCGTCGGGCAGATAGCTCCAGACGAGGTCGTAGACGGAGTCGACGCCCTGGGCGTACATGGCGATGCGCTCGAGGCCGTAGGTGATCTCGACCGGGACGGGGTCGACCTCGATGCCGCCCACCTGCTGGAAGTAGGTGTACTGGGTGACCTCCATGCCGTCCATCCAGACCTCCCAGCCAAGGCCCCAGGCGCCCAGCGTGGGGCTTTCCCAGTCGTCCTCGACAAAACGCACGTCGTGCTCGTCGGGGTCGAGGCCAATGGCCTTGAGCGAGCCCAGGTAAAGATCCTGCGAGTCAACCGGGCAGGGCTTCAAGATGACCTGGAACTGGTAGTAGTGCTGCATGCGATTGGGGTTCTCGCCGTAACGGCCGTCGGCGGGACGGCGGCAGGGCTGCGGGTAGCAGGTGCGCCAGGCCGCAGGGCCAAGGCTGCGAAGCGTGGTGGCGGTGTGGAAGGTGCCGGCACCCACCTCGGAGTCGTAGGGCTGCATGACGGTGCAGCCCTGCTTTGCCCAGTAGTGCTCAAGCTCTAAGATCATATCTTGGAACGTGAGGGCGTTTTTGTTCATATAAGTCTCCCCTTTTGCCAAAGCGGTTGCTTACAAAGTCCTGATGTCGCTCAAGGGCCAATAGATGAAAAGCGCCTTTGATGTTACCGCACTCACCGAGACGGGTCCAAAGTAGCGCGAGTCCAAGGAATTGGTGCGGTTGTCACCCATCACAAAGACGCAGTTGGCGGGCACGGTGTACGGGTACTCGATACCGGCCGAGCCCTCGTAGCTGGAAAGCGACTCGGTGCGTTTACCCAGGGTATACGAAGCCTCGTCCAGGGCCGTGCCATCGATATAGACGATGCCGTCCCGAAGGTCGATGGTCTGCCCGGCGGTGGCTATGACTCGCTTGATGAGGGTCGTCCCCGGGCTCATGGGGCTGTCGAAGGTGACGACATTGCCGTAGGTGGGGCTTGACGCCTTGAGCGAGACCTTCTCGCCTACCAGCAAGTCGCCTTCTTGAATGGTCTCCAACATGGAACCAGTGGGCACCTGGTAGACGCCAATAACGAAGGTGCGCAGGAAAACCGCGATGCCGATGGCGACGACAATGGATAAGACGAGCTCAAGGGCACCGCGAAGGTGCGATTCGCGCTTTTGTGCCATAAAAGGCCTCCCTATAGATCTTGGGGTAAAAGCGAGTCTGCGAAGGCGCGCTCGTCCGGCGTGAGTTCTGCGGCGGCGAGAAGATCGGGGCGCCATTTGGCCGTGCGCTCAATGGAGCTCTTGCGGCGCCATTTGTCGACCTCGCCGTGGTTGCCAGACAGCAGCACCTCGGGCACCTCCATGTCACGGAAGGTCGCGGGACGCGTGTACTGCGCGTACTCGAGAAGGCCATCCGAGAAGGACTCGTCCTCGGCGCTCTTGTCGTTGCCCAGGCCTCCGGGAAGCAGACGCACGACCGAGTCGATGACGGCCATGGCGGCCAGCTCGCCGCCGGTCAAGACGTAATCTCCCAGCGAGTAAACCTCGTCTGCCAGGGTATAGACGCGCTCGTCCATGCCCTCGTAGCGGCCGCAAACAAAAATCACGCGCTCCTCGGCCGCCAATCGCTCGGCGCAGGCCTGCGTGTACGGCTTTCCAACCGGCGAGAAGAACACGACGCAAGGCTTGGTGGCCTTGGATGCCGCGATCTCTTCGACC
The DNA here is from genome assembly GCA_963612765.1 of Oscillospiraceae bacterium. GTDB lineage: Bacteria > Actinomycetota > Coriobacteriia > Coriobacteriales > Atopobiaceae > Paratractidigestivibacter. The sequence continues at coordinate 493 of CAVDXJ010000405.1, read as the reverse complement.
GCGTCAAAAATGGGGGCCGGCTTCATGAGAAGGCCCTGTCCCCCGCCAAAGGTGTAGTCATCCACCTTCTTGTGCTTATCCTGCGACCAATCGTGCAGGTCATAGGCCTCATAAGTGAAGACCTGCTTCTTTTGGGCGCGACCCAAAATCGAGGTGTCCAAATAAGGGGCAAATACCTGGGGAATGGTCGAAACGATCTCAAAGTGCATCAAAGATCAACCTTTCCCACAAAGCCTGTGGCGTCGACGGTAATTGCGCCTTGTTCGGGCACATCCAAAACAACTTGATCGATAACGGGGAGAAGAACCTCGCCAAGGTCGCCCTCGATGACCCAGACGTCGTTGGCCGGGCCACACATGACCTCGGTGATGGAGCCCAGTGCCTTGCCCGAGACGTGGTTGACCTCGCGGCCGATAAGGGCGCGTGGGTCGTGAAGGGCCAGGTCCTCGGGTAGTTCCTCGACGTGGGCCAGGATGTACCTGCCCACAAGCTC
>CAVDXJ010000404.1:0-2211 GCA_963612765.1 Oscillospiraceae bacterium | reverse complement strand
CCCACCTCGTCCAGGGCCTTCTCGGCGTCCTTGCCGGTGACGTCGCCGGCCGGCGTGAGGTCAACCAGCAGCAGGTGGTTGTCGGTGCCACCGGTGACCAGGCGCAGGCCACGGGACTCCATGCCACGGCCCAGGGCCTTGGCGTTGACGAGAATGGCGTCGGTGTACTCGGCGAAGCTGGGCTGCAGGGCCTCACCAAAGGCCACGGCCTTGCCGGCGATGACGTGCTCGAGCGGGCCGCCCTGGGTGCCGGGGAAGACAGCAGAGTTGAGCTTCTTGAAGAGGTCCTCGTCGTTGGTGAGGATGATGCCGCCGCGCGGGCCGCGCAGGGTCTTGTGGGTAGTAGAGGTGGTGACATCGGCGAAGGGCACCGGGCTGGGGTGACGGCCGGTGGCGACGAGGCCCGCGATGTGAGCCATGTCGACCATGAGCTTGGCGCCGTTGTCGTGGGCGATCTGGGCAAAGCGCTCGAAGTCGATGATGCGCGGGTAGGCAGAGGCGCCGGCGATGATCACCTTGGGCTGGAACTCCTTGACCTTGGCCTCGACGTCGTCGAAGTCGATGCGCTCGGTCTGGGGGTTAAGGCCATAGGAAACAATGTTGTAGAGCTTGCCCGAGAAGTTGGCGGGCGAGCCGTGGGTGAGGTGGCCGCCGTTGTCCAGGCTCATACCCATGACGGTGTCGCCGGGCTTGACCATAGCGGCGAGGGCAGCATAGTTGGCCTGGGCGCCGGAGTGGGGCTGGACGTTGGCGAATTTGGCGTCGAAGAGCTTGCACAGGCGGTCACGGGCGATGTTCTCGACCTTGTCGACGGCCCAGCAGCCGCCGTAGTAGCGCTTGCCGGGAAGGCCCTCGGCGTACTTGTTGGTGAGGCAGGAGCCCACGGCCTCCATCACGGCCTGGGAAACGAAGTTCTCGGAAGCAATGAGCTCGATCGAGCTGCGCTGGCGGCGAAGCTCGTCTCCGATGGCGTCAAAAAGCTCGGCGTCCTGCTCGCGAAGGTTCTCCATGTACATAGTTGTAGTACCTCTCTGTGTAGGGGCGTGAAGTGCGACTATAAGAAACCACCCCCGGCCACAAGCCGGGGGCAGATAGTTTTTACATTCCGAAGTCCTCGGGGACACCCTCGAAGGTGGGATCGTCCTCGCGCATCATCTTCTCGACGCGGCCAGTGTGACGGCCACCGCCAAACTCGGTGGTCAAGAAGGTGTCCACAATCTGGCAGTTGAGCTCCAGCGGCACAAAGCGGCCGGAAAGACCGATGACGTTGGCGTTGTTGTGCTCGCGGCAGAGGGTTGCGAACTCGACGGTCTGGATGGGCACGGCGCGCACGCCGGGGACCTTGTCTGCGGTCATGGCGATACCCAGGCCGGTGCCGCAGATCACGACACCACGGTCTGCCTTGCCCGAGGCAACGGCGCGGCCGACCTTATCGCCAAAATCAGGGTAGTCGCAGCGGTCGTCGGTCGCGGGGCCCAAGTCCATGACCTCGTGGCCCAAAGACTCGAGGTGCTCGATGATAGGAGCCTTCTGGATAAAGCCCGCGTGATCGGATGCAACGGCAATACGCATCTGATGTCCTTCCAACTCGGTGATTTGCACATTCCACGCTAGCCTAACACCGACATGATTTCCTCTGCAGAAATTGCACCTTCTCGCAACACATGAATTGATGATTTCGTGCAGTCGACAATGGTGGAGGCTTGGGCTAGCGGCGCCTGTCCCCCGTCGACCACCAGGTCTACCTCGAGCTTAATGGCGGGGTCAAGAGCCGCGGCGCTGGTGGCGGCGGGCAGGCCGTGGCGGTTGGCGCTGGTTTGGGCCAAAGGCGCGTCCAAGGTGCGGAGAAGTTCCTCGATGAAGTTGGAACCCGGGGCGCGCAGGGCGATGGTGGGCGCGGCGGCGGGATTCTGCGCATCCACCTGGGCGTACTCGGGCGGCACGTCCTCGGCCGCGTTGACAACCAAGGTAAGGGCGCCGGGCCAGAAGGCGGCCGCGAGCTTCTTGGCGTCGGCGGGGACATCCTTGCCCCAGTGGTCAAGGCCATTCTCGCGCGAGACGAACCATGGCAAGGTTTGGGAGAGGTCGCGGCTCTTGATCTTGAAGATGCGGCGGTGGCCGGGGCTGTCGGCGGACGCCAGGCAGGCCAGGCCGTAGACCGAATCGGTGGGCAAGGCCACCACGCCGCCGTCGCGCAACACCTGGGCCGCG
>CAVDXJ010000403.1:0-2213 GCA_963612765.1 Oscillospiraceae bacterium | reverse complement strand
CCACCGGCGAGGCCCGCGCCATCGTGATTCGCGTGAGCTTCCCGGCAAGCGCCGACGGCAGCGAGGAGGCCCAGGTCATCCCCGCGACAGAGACCGACGAGGATCTTCTCGCCGTCTTCAACGGCCAGCCCAACGCCAGCTCCGACAGCTACCCTTACGAGAGCATCTATGCCTACTACCTGCGCTCTTCTTACGGCAAACTGGACTTTAAGGCAACACAGGTCGTGAGCTGCACCGCGGCGCACCCGCGCTCGTATTACGAGGGCGCGGGGCTGAGCGTTTTGTACTACGAGGTCTTGGCCGCCGTCGACGACCAGGTGGACTTCACCCGGTGCGACGCCAACAACGACGGCTACATCGATGCAGTCTGCCTGCAGTTTGCCGGTAAATGCGGCGCGTGGTCCTCGACGTGGTGGCCCAAGAAGGACGTCTACACCACCGTGCCCGACGGCATGCAGGAGACCTTCGACGGCAAGAAGCTGTGCGCGGGAGTGCTGATCAACACCATTGAGGCCGAGAAGTGGCGCTCCGGGGCGACCAACCCGGCTCTTTCGGTCTCGCGCACCCTGATCCACGAGACGGGCCATGTCCTGGGCCTGCCCGACCTGTACTCGTATAACGGCACCGCCAAGGGCACGGGCTCCATCGACATGATGGACAACAACCTTGGAGACCAAAACGGCCTGTTCAAGTGGCTGTTGGGCTGGATCGATGCCAGTCAGATCACCTACGTCTACACGTCGTCGGAAGGCGTCGACGTACGCCGAGGGACGGGTGACACCGTCCATTACGACACGTCCGCCACGCTTGACCTGCTGCCTTACACGACGGACGAGTCTTGGGAGAAGACCGGCGGCTTTGTGGCCGTCTCTTCTGACAGGTCCATCTTGGACGGCAATCTTTTTTGCGACTTTCACCTGCTGGTCTTTGACCAGTCGGCGGCAAACATGACCTTGAACGCCAAGAACCACACGGCCAATCTGGGCCACGGCGTGCGCGCTTTTAGGGTTCGCGGCGGCCTCACCGAGGCCAAGAACGACTTCGCGGTGAGCAACACGTACGGCACGTCCGGCAACCAGCTCTACGAGTGCCTGCGTCCTGTGGACAGCGGGGCCGACGAAGAGCTGGGCGACTTCTGGCACCTGGGCGGGTTTGTCTCGCCCAGCACCACGCCGTCGACCAACTACCTGGGCAGCCAAGAGGCGGGCTACACCGGCATAACGTTCAAGGTTGTGGGGGAGAAGGACGACTCGGCGCAGGTCGAGTTCTCTTGGACGGCGGCCAGCGAGAAGCGGGAGTTCACGCTGACCCCCACGACGACCGCGGTCCTCAACGGCTACACGAGCTTCACGTGCGACGCCACGTGGACGGCCCCGCTTAAGGGCAGCGAGGCCTTGTCGGTTCACCTGATGGTCGACGGCAAGGAGATCCCGACCATCTGCGGCTACAACGCCTTCACGGGCAAGATGATGGTTACTGCCCTGGTCAACCCCGGGGTTATCGTGACGGGCAGCTCGGCCGAGCTGTTGGTCGACGCCGGTCTCTTTGATTTGGGCGTCGACGAGGAGGGCAAAGCCTGCTTGTCGAGCGAGATGCATATCCCGGTGACGGTTCCCGCTGCCCTGGCCCAGATCGAGGCCTCGGGCAATTACGACGGGACGGGCGTTGAGCGCAACGTCGCCCAGGGCTGCAGCGACGTGTGCCTTGGTACCGATGGGCGCGCGTACTTCTTTCAGGCGGCCGAGACGCCCGCGGGACGGGTTTTGCGCCTGGTGCGCGCGAGCGAGGACGGCGGCGAGGCGACCGTGACCCAGATCGAGCTGGGGTCTTCGGTCGAGTACTGGAACGGCTCGGGTATCGTGGTCCAGGCGTTTGACCTGGGCGACGGCACGGCGTTTTTGCAGGTGCGGGCTAAGGCGGCCTATGCCGACGGGTCCATTGCGGGGCGCGACATGTGGGTCGATGTCGCAAGCGGCAAGGTGCTGGCGTCGCGAGCCGTGGACGGTGAGGAGAGCGGTGCCGAGTTCTTCTCGCTTGGGAACGGGAACGTGGGCTATATCGTGGCGCCCGAGGATTACTCGCGGCAGGTCGTGGTCTTGGCCCGCGACGGGTCCGAGGTGTCGAAGCGCCGGGTCGCGCTGAGCCTGCCCTCGCAGGTAGAGTGGGTCGAGGCCGCGGGCAGCGCCGGCGACGGCTACGTCTATGCCGTACGG
>CAVDXJ010000402.1:0-2222 GCA_963612765.1 Oscillospiraceae bacterium | reverse complement strand
GTGCCAAGGGTCTCGGCAGCGGCCTTCATGGACAGGGAGATGCGACGACGGTCGAGGTCGATCTCCATGACCTTCACCTGGACCTTGTCGCCGACCTTGCAGACCTGAGCAGGGGCGTCGACGTGCTGCTTGGCCATCTCGGAGATGTGCACAAGGCCCTCGATGCCGTCGCCGAGGTCGACGAAGGCGCCGAACGGGACGAGCTTGGTGACGGCGCCCTCAACGATGGCGTCGACCGGGTACTTCTTGACGAGCGTGCGCCACGGATCCTCGGTGGTCTGCTTGAGGCCGAGGGAGATGCGCTCGCGGTTGAGATCGACGTCGAGAACCTGGACCTCGACCTCCTGGCCGACCTTGACGACCTCGGAGGGGTGGTTGACGTGGTTCCAGGAGAGCTCGGAGATGTGGACCAGGCCGTCGATGCCACCGAGGTCGACGAAAGCGCCGAAGTCAACGATGGAGGAAACGGTGCCCTTGAGGCGCATGCCGACCTGCAGCTTGCCCAGGATGTCCTGGCGCTCGGCCTTGCGGGCCTCCTCAAGCACGACGCGGCGAGAAAGAACGACGTTGTTGCGGTTGCGGTCCATCTCGATGACGCGGGCCTCGATGCGGGTGCCCATGAAGGCAGAGAGGTCCTTGACGCGACGAAGGTCGACGAGGGAGGCGGGCAGGAAGCCGCGCAGGCCGATGTCGAGGATCAGGCCGCCCTTGACGACCTCGATGACCTCGCCCTCGACGGTCTCGGAGTTGTTGAACTTCTCCTCGACGGCGTTCCAGGCGCGCTCGTACTCGGCACGCTTCTTGGAGAGAACCAGGCGGCCCTCCTTGTCCTCCTTCTGGAGAACAAGAGCCTCGATGTCGTCGCCCATGGCAACGATGTCGGCGGGGTTGACATCCTTGCGGATGGAGAGCTCGCGGGAAGGAATGACGCCCTCGGACTTGTAGCCGATGTCAAGCAGGACCTCATCGTGCTCGATCTTGACGACGGTGCCGCTTACAAGATCGCCCTCATCGAAATCGGTGACGGTGCCGTCGATGAGGTTGTTCATCTCCTCGTCTGAAATGTCATCCAGAGAAAAGATGGACGAGTTCTGAATCTCACTCAAAGGTGGACCCCTTTCGAACTTCGGGGCCCCGGTTCATGGTCGCTGCCTGCAGTGCCCAGTGGGCTTCTACCTGGAAACTTGCATGCTCTCGGGGGCCAACAGATACGTTTGTGCAGGCTTTTACCCACACGATGAAACAGATTAACGGTTTTGGCGGTTAAATTTCAAGGCAAAGTTGGGCCAAAATTTTGTTTTTACGCAGGTTCAACACGCAATTAACAACTCGCGTTGGGGAAGGCGTCGCGGTTGCGCACATCTACCTTTTTACCGAGAAGGACACCACTCGGTAGCCCGCCTGCTCCACCGCCTGGCGAAGGGCCGACTCCTCGATCTTCTCCTTAGAAAGAACGCGGGCGCCTCCGCCCTGCAGGCGCACGGTAGCCCAGGTCCCGGGAATGCTGTTCAAAGCCGCGGTGACGGCTGCCACGCAGTGCTCGCAGCTCATGCCGCCGATGCCCAAGAGGGCCTCGTGGGCGTAGTGGGACTCATCGGTGTCGGTGACCTCAACGGGCGCGACGGGGACCTTGGCGGCGCCACCCGCGCCCGGCTCTTTGACGTCGCCCGAGCAGCAGTCGCGCCTGCCCGTGGCGGTGCCCACAAAGCGCCAAACGGCCACAGCAACGACCGCAGCAACTATCACGACGATAACGATATCGGCAGTGTTCATCTCGGTACCTCCTGATTCAAGTTAACCGAGGTCAACTATATACCCCCAAGAGGTATCTGTACAACACAGCACCTTGCGAGGTTTTTCGATATCTGTATGTTTTGGGGTTGGGGCTGCGAGGTTTTTCGATATCTGTATGCTCGGTTTGGTCAAAACAGGGCGATCAAGTCGAAATCGATTAAATGATTGATATCTCAACTGGGGTTTTGCAAAGGTAGGTCTCGCTCGAGGCCCTAAACAGCATACAGATATCGAAAAAGCTCGCAGCGGGCCGGGCGAAACATGCAGATACGCAAAAAGCTCGCAAGCAACACGCGCGAGGCGCCCGCAAAGGCACAAAGAAAGAGCCCCCGCTGCCGGGGGCTCTGACTGCAAGCTGTTTGGCGCGCTAAGATCTTTAAGGCTTAGACCCAGAAGAGCATGGAGTTGTAGCTGGGGACGGGCCAGTA
>CAVDXJ010000401.1:0-2227 GCA_963612765.1 Oscillospiraceae bacterium | reverse complement strand
CTCCTTCCAAACGAATGTTCTTGCGCGTGAACCTATGATGGGGCATCCGGCGGACAATAATAGGCAAGAACAGCCGTTCGACACATAGATGGCATCGTTTGTTCGGGTTTTCAAATAAAGCGCAGGTAGATGGTTCGCAAGGCTGTGTCACAACGATTTACCTGCGCAATAAAAAAGACCCCCTGATGCCAGGGGGTCTAAGAGACTAGTTGGTCGACGAGTTGGATGAGTTGCCGCCGCCCGTGTTGTTGGTTTGGCTGCTTCCGGCAGATCCGCCGCCTGTGCCTGCGGCGCTTGAGCCGGTCCCGTCGTCGCCGTTTCCGTTTCCGTTTCCGCCCGTGCCGCTGCCCGAGTTGGAGGTCGGGGTGGTGGGGGTCGAGGTGTCCTGACGCGTCGTGGTCGTCGTGGTGGTCGTCGTCGTGGTGGTCTCGGTCGCCTCGTCGTCGGAGGTGCTGTACGAGTACGAGTAAGAGTAGCCCGAGTTGAGCGAGCTCGCGGTGCCGACGAAGGTCCAGGAGCTGTTGGACTTGTAGTTGACGGTGTCCTTGGTGGTGATGAACTCGCCGCGCTCGACGCCTTCCAGGACGTTGTTCATGTAGTAGGCCCAGATGTACTGCGGCGCGATGTTGGTCGAGGCCACGCTGCCGTTGACGATCACGGTCTCCTGGCTGTCGCGGTAGCCGCACCACACGACGGTTGCCAGCTGCGGGGTGTAGCCGCAAAGCCACAGGTCCTTGTCGTCGTCGGAGGTGCCGGTCTTGCCGGCCACGGGCTGATTGATGGTGAGAAGCGAGTTCGCGGTCCTCGCGGTGCCGCTGGTGAAGACGGTCTCAAGGACCTCGGTCGTGGCCTGGGCCACGGCGGTGCTGATTGCCTGGGTGGGGTTGTCCTTGTGCTCGTAGATGGTGTTGCCGTTGCGGTCCTCGATCTTGGTGATGGCCACGGCGTCGCGGTGCACGCCGCCGGCGGCGAACGTCGCGAAGACGTCGCACATGTCAAGGGCCGAGACGCCCACCGAGCCCAGCGTGATGGAGTAGTACTGCGGGATATCCGAGGTGATGCCCAGCGCGTGCGCGGTCGAGATGATCTTGTCGACGCCGATCGCCTCGGCCACCTGGGCGTAGCCGGTGTTGGACGAGATGGCCGTCGCGCTGGCCAAAGACCTCACGCCGTACTGGTAGTTGCCGTAGTTCTTGACCTTCCAGGTGGGCGTGATCTGCATGGGCGACGAGCAGTCGAGCATGATCTCGGGGTTCATTCCCGAGTCGATGGCCGCGGCCAAGACGATGGCCTTGAAGCTCGAGCCCATCTGGCGGTTGGTGGTGAGCGCCAGGTTGTACTGGGACTCCGAGTAATCCTGGCCGCCCACCATGGCCTTGATGTAGCCGGTGGAGGGGTCGATGGAGACCAGCGTCGAGGCGAGCTTCTCGTTGCCCAGCTCTTCCAGACGGCGGCTCACGGCCTGCTCGGCGGCGTCCTGGTACTTGGCGCTGATGGTGGTGTAGACCTTGAGGCCGCCCTGCAGCACGGTCTCGGACGAGAAGTCCTTGAGCAGCAGGCTCTTGACGTAGTCGGTGAAGTAGGGGTAGGTGCCCACGGACTCCGAGAGCTCGCCCAGGTTCAAGACCAGCTCCTCGGCCTTGGCCGCGTCGCACTCCTCCTGGGTGATGGTGCCCGCCGAGCACATGCGCTCAAGAACGACGTTGCGGCGCTTGACGCAGGCATCGGGGTTGCTCGTGGGGTCGTAGTAGGTGGGGGAGTTGGGCAGGCCGATCAAGGTCGCGGCCTCGGCCAGGGTAAGGTCAGAGGCGTCCTTATTGAAGTAGATGATGCTCGCGGCCTGGATGCCGTAGGCGCCGTGGCCGTAGTAGATGGTGTTGAGGTACATGTTGAGGATCTGGTCCTTGGTGTACATCTTCTCCATCTGGATGGCGATGTAGGCCTCGCGGACCTTGCGCTTCAAGGAGTACTCGAACTGCTCGTCAGACAGAATCGTGTTTCTCACCAGCTGCTGCGTGATGGTCGAGGCGCCCTCGGAGCGGCCCACGAGCTGCGAGCCAATGGCGCGCAGGATGCCCTGGGGGTCGATGCCGTTGTGCTGGTAGAAGCGCTTATCCTCGGTGTCGACGGTGCCCTTGACCACGTAGTCCGAGATCTGGGACAAGTCGACCGAGCGGCGCTGCTGCAGGTAGTACGAGGCCAGCTCGTTGCCGTCGGCGTCAAAGAC
>CAVDXJ010000400.1:0-2233 GCA_963612765.1 Oscillospiraceae bacterium | reverse complement strand
AGAAGTCCACGTCGCCGTCGTCGGACTCGATGTGGGCGATGACGGGCGACGAGGTGGCCTCGTCCCAGCCCTCGGCGGTGACGCCGACGTTCACGTACATGGTCTTGGCCTCGGGCTCCTCGGCCACGGCCTGGCTTGCCTGCTGCTGGGTCCCCGTTGCCGCGGGCTCAGGTTGGCGGCTCAGGACCGCGCAGCCGCCAATGCCCGCGAGCAGCACCGCCGCCGCGATGCCCGCCGCGACGAACAGCCTCTTCCTCGGAACGTCACGGCCGAAAAGGGCCACCTTGGGCTCGCCGTCGGCCTTGCCCCCAACGTTCCCTGCCTCTACCTCAGCAATGCCTTCGGGAGAGTCCTCAGATGTACCCCCCCCCGATGCCGTTCTCGGCGCCCAGCCCCTCCGGGGCGCCTTCGAAGATGTCCGCCATGTCGTCTCCTCTCTAACGTGGCTCTCGCCGTCTCAACATATGCTGAAACCATCCCACTAATCGCCCGGCCTTGCAAGCGCCGTCCAGCCGACGACGCCCGCTTGGTACTCACAAGGCCCTCGCCGCGAAGTCAAGGCCGTTGGCGATGAGCTCGGGAACATTTTCGTGAATGATGCCGCCGCGCCTCTGGATCGGATCCGCGCGGGTAAGAACGAACTTCGGATAGTTGTCCCGTATCCGCTCCAGAGGGCGGTACTCGCGCTCCTCGGTTTTCTCACTCGCCATGATCGTCATCGCAACCTGGACATACGAGTAGCCCAGGTCGCGGCCGCGCATGATGAAGTCGCGCTCAAGCTTTCCTATGCGCCCGACGCTCACCTCGTAGCCGAGGCCCCTGGCGTAGCGATAGACGATGTTCTCCAGAACAGGCCCGTAGTTGATCCGGTTGTCGGTATTCAAAGCGAAATATAGGCTCAGGTCGCCCAGGTAATACTTCTGCTCGCCAGCGAGCGACTTTCTTGATTTGACGTCGAAGCGCGTGCACTTGCTTATGATCTTCGCGTCCTCGAGCACCTGAAGATAATGGTTGAGCGTCTCGCGCTTGATGCTAGCGCCCTGTTCCCTCTTGAGGTCAGAAAGGATATTGGTCAGCGAGGTCGTGGCCCCGAAGTTGTTGATGATGTAATCGCGGACCAGGTTGAAGAGTGAGACGTTCCTGATTTTCACGCGGCGTCTGATGTCCTTTTGGAAAATCTCCTCGACGACCGAGCGGGTGTAAGCCCGTTTGTCCGCGAGCTCGGGATAGTCGAGGGCCTTAGGAAAGCCGCCCTCGAGAATATATGAGTCAAGCTCAAGCGCAAGATTGGGATTCACCTCTTGGCCCAGGAACCGCTTCATGTCGCAATACTCGCGAAAGTCGAGCGTCTGCATCTCGAACTCGATGTAGCGACCTGTGAGCTTGGTCGCGAGCTCCCCCGAAAGGAGATACGAATTCTAGCCGGTTATGAAAATCGAGAAGCTGCCCTCGGACCTAAACTCGTTGATGACCTCCTCGAAGCCATCGACGTTTTGCACCTCGTCGATAAACAGGTATTTCATCCCCGTCGACCCCAAGCAGGGGCTCGATCAGCGCCTCGAGCTGCCCGGGCGTCTTAACGGAGCGGAAACCATATCTGTCGAGGTCGAAATAGGCGATATTCGAATCGGGCACCCCTGAATCTCTCAGTTCTTCCTCGATCGTGTGCATGAGACAGGACTTCCAGCAGCGGCGAACGCCCGTTATTACCTTGACCATACCGTCATCATGATAGAAGCCCCTGATTTTCTTGAGGTACGATTCCCGCTTGAACAACCGCATACTGCCTCCAATCCCCTCAGAGGGAGTAAACTAAATATCCGGTTTAAGGGGATATCCAGCGTTTATATCAAAATAGATACACCTTTAACCGTCTGTTTTGCTCCACTTAACAGCGCGGCTAATTCACCGGGCGGCAGGATTGCCTCGACGCACAGGTCGGTGAGACACTTGTTGGCGTTTAAGAAACCCTGCTAGCGAGAAGGGCCTTGTCAGTGGTTTTCAAGTCTCGTTCTACCGAGGGCCGAAATTCACACCCCGTCTACCTGTGGGTTTTCAATCACCGGTTCCCGAATCGCCCTCAAAATCCACTGACGTGCCACCCAAAACTAGCAGCCCGCGACGTCACCGCATTGCAAATAAAAAACCAGAGGCACGAAACCCCTGGCTTTCAAATCTATGGAGCCGACAATGGGACTCGAACCCATGACCCCCGCTTTACGAGAGCGATGCT
>CAVDXJ010000399.1:0-2241 GCA_963612765.1 Oscillospiraceae bacterium | reverse complement strand
CTGCGGGGGTTGTACTCGCTAAAGTTGCAGGGATCGCAGTACCACTTGCTGGCGTACCACTCGGAGTGCATGGGCTTGCCGCAGCGCGGGCAGGGGCGGTAGACAATCTTTTGCCTCGTGGTGTCAAATTGCCCACAGTAGACGCCGCACTTCATGCTTATCCAGACCATGGGGTTGGTCTTGCCGCGAACGGCACCCTCGACCTCAGCCAGTTCGGCATTGCTGAGCTGACGATCGTTGAGTTGGGCTGCGTTGAGCTCGGTCATGGCGGGCCTCCCTTGTCGTGAGCCGCGAGGCGATGATGCCCCTTGCTTGTGAGCCAATCGTACTGCTTTAAACCTGTCGGTTACTGCCCGCCAGGAAGTATGGACACAATGGTTATTTAGGGCCGCGGCACATAAAAACGCCCCGGCAGCCGGACCGTGGCTACCGGGGCGCCTCCGCGCGTTTAAACCAAGGCGGCGAGAAGACCGCGGGCTAGTTGACGCCCTCGCAGGTGGGCTGGATGGCCTTCATGGCATCGATGACGCTGGCAAAGAGCTCGTCGAGGTCCATGCCCATAAGCTCGGCGCCGCGGCGAATCACGTCGCGGTTGCAGCCAGCGGCGAACTTCTTGTCCTTGAACTTCTTCTTAAGGCTCTTGACCTCGAAGTCCATGACCGACTTGGACGGACGCATGAGGCAGGCGGCTTGGATCAAGCCAGACAGCTCGTCGCAGGCGTACAGCACGCACTCCATCTTGGCCGTGGGCGCGGGCAGGTCGGGGTTGTTGTCCGAGTTGTGGGTCTGGATGGCGCGGGCCAGCTCGGGGTTGGCGCCGGCCTCGGCCAGGATCTCGCCGGCCTTCACGGTGTGCTGCACCTCGTCCTGGAACTTCTCCCAATCAAGGTCGTGGAGAAGGCCGACCTGCCCCCAGAACTCGACGTTTGCCGGGTCGTACTTCTCGGCGTAGTAGCGCATGAGGCCCTCGAGGGTCTGTCCATGAGCGATGTGGAACGGGTCCTCGTTGTACTGCTTGAGCAGGTCAAAGGCCTGCTCGCGGGTAAGACCGGTCTCCAGCGCGGGGGCCTCGGAGGCGCGGCCCGCGGCGGCCTCGTTGGCGGCGCCGTTCTCGGCGTCGTCGGCCAGGGCGTCGACCGAGGCAGCGGCGCCGTCGGTGGTCTCAGGCAACTGACTGGCGATGTCGGCGCGGGTGATGGTCTCGGGCTTCATGGCCGGGAAGAGCAGCACGTCGCGGATGGCGGGTGCGTCGCAGAAGAGCATGACCATGCGGTCGATGCCGTAGCCGATGCCGCCCGCGGGAGGCATGCCGTACTCAAGGGCGCGCACGTAGTCGTAGTCGTAGCCCATGGCCTCGTCGTCGCCAAAACCCTTGGCCGCGACCTGCTCGGCAAAGCGGCCGGCCTGGTCAATGGGGTCGTTGAGCTCGGAGAAGGCGTTGGCGTACTCGTGGCCGCAAATGACCAGCTCAAAGCGGTCAGTCAGGCGCGGGTCGTCGTCCTTGCGCTTGGAAAGCGGGCTGACCTCCTCGGGGTAGTCGCACACAAAGGTGGGGTTGACCAGGGTGGCCTCGCCCAGCTCATCGTAAATCTCAAAGAGAAGCTTGCCCGCGCCCCAGTTGTCCTGGGTCTCGATGCCGCGGGACTCGCACAGCTCGCGCAGGTGCTCGATCGGCGTGTCCATGTCCACGTGCTCGCCGATGACCTCGGAGGCAATGTTTGCCAGGGGGCGAGAAGCCCAGGTGCCGGACATGTCGACGGTCTGGCCCTGGTAGGTGATGACCTCGTGGCCCTCCTCGCAACCGCAGACCTCGCGCGCGATGGCCTTGAACAGGCCCTCGGTCAACGCCTTCATGCCGTCCAGGTCAGAGTAGGCGCAGTAGGCCTCCATCGAGGTGAACTCGGGGTTGTGGGTAAGGTCCATGCCCTCGTTGCGGAACTGGCGGCCGATCTCGAAGACGCGCTCAAGTCCGCCCACGATGCAGCGCTTGAGCGGCAACTCGGTGGCAATGCGCAGGTAGAAGTCGCGGTCAAGTGCGTTGAAGTGGGTCACGAACGGCTTTGCGTTGGCACCGCCCAGGATGGCGTGCATCATGGGGGTCTCGACCTCCATGTAGCCGTCGGCCTCCATGTAGCGGCGGATCAAGCTGATGATCTGGCTGCGCTTGCGGAAGGTCTCGCGCACGTCGGCGTTCATGATGAGGTCGACGTAGCGCTGGCGGTAGCGGACCTCGCGGTCGGT
>CAVDXJ010000398.1:0-2242 GCA_963612765.1 Oscillospiraceae bacterium | reverse complement strand
TCCATCACCTGCAACTACGACGGCGTCCACAAGAGCCGCACCACCATCGGCGACGACGTCTTTATTGGCTCGGACACCATGATGGTGGCCCCGGTCACCATCGGCGACGGCGCGATCACCGGCGCCAGCTCCTGCATCACCCGCGACGTTCCCGCCGATGCCCTGGCGATCGAGCGCAGCACCCAAAACATTGTCGAAGGCTATGCCAGCAAGCGCCTTGCGCGCCTCAAGAAAGAGGACTAACCAATGTACGAGAACCTGTCTGATCCCATGGTCGTCAACAAGGAGATCAAGCTCTACTCCGGCACCGGCAACCTGCCCCTTTCCCAGAAGATCGCCGACATTTTGCACCTTGAGCTGCAGGGTCTGACCATCGAGAAGTTCGCCAACGGCGAGATTTACGCCCGCTTCAACGAGTCCGTGCGCGGCGACGACGTCTACTTCATCCAGACCCTTGCCGGCACCAACGTCAACGACCTCTTGATGGAGATCCTCATCGTCTGCGACGCTGCCAAACGCGCCAGCTGCTCGAAGTTCATCGCCGTCATCCCCCACTACGGCTATGCCCGCCAGGACCGCAAGGCCGCCCCGCGCGAGCCCATCACCGCTCGCCTGGTCGCCAACCTGCTCGAGGCCGCCGGCGTCGACCAGGTGATCACCGTCGATTTGCACCAGGGCCAGATCCAGGGCTTCTTCGACATCCCCGTGACCCACCTCACCGCCCTTTTCCTGCTGGGCGACTACTTCAAGAAGAACAAGGACTTCGACTGGTCCAACACCGTCGTGGTCTCGCCCGACATGGGCCGCGCCAAGGCCGCCAAGAAGCTCTCCGATTACCTGGGCTGCGATTTGGCCATTGCCCACAAGGGCCGCCCCAAGCACAACGTGGCCGAGGTCATGGGCATCATCGGCGACATCAAGGGCAAGACCTGCATCGTCAACGACGACATGATCGACACCGCCGGCACCCTGTGCGGCTCGGTCAAGAAGCTCAAGGAGATGGGCGCGGGCGACATCTACGTGTGCGCCACCCACGGCATTTTCTCGGGCCCGGCCATCGAGCGCCTGAACGAGGCCCCCATCGAGGAGTGCGTCGTGACCGACGTCATCCCCTGCGAGGTTGCCAACGCCGAGGGCTCTAAGATCAAGTCGATCAGCATGGCCAACGAGCTGGCCGAGGCCATCTACAGCGTCTACACCAACAACCCCGTCTCGGACATCTTTGGCGGCGGCCTTAACCTCTAAGGTCGGTTGGTACAACGTTGTACCAGGCGAGAAGACCCGCGACTCTCGCGCGCCTCTCGTCGGCATTTCCAAACCCCAACGAGGCCGTCTTTGCGCGGCCTCGTTTCTTATCGAGAGGAGCACCGCATGGCCCAAGCAGCAACGATTCGCATCGTCTGCGGCCTTGGCAACCCCGAGCCGCGCTACGAGCACACCCGCCACAACGCCGGCTTTGCCACCGTCGACGCCCTGGCCGCGTCCTGCGGCGTGCGCTACTGGAAAAGCGAGGCCGGAGCCGACGTCGCCTCGATCGAATGGCGCGGCGCAGACGGCGAGAAGCGCGAGGTTCTTCTCGCCAAGCCCATGAGTTACATGAACACGAGCGGTGGGCCCTTGTCCAAGCTGGCCCGTGCCCACAAGGTGGCGCCGGCCCAGATCCTGGTGGTCCACGACGAGGTCGATCTGGAAGCCGGCGCGGTGCGCCTCAAGGTGGGCGGCGGTCTTAACGCCCATAACGGCCTGCGCTCGATTGCCGACAAGCTGGGCACCCGCGACTTCGCGCGCCTGCAGTTTGGCATCGGCCGCCCGCCGGGAAAGATGGCCGTGGCCGATTACGTCCTGCGCGAGCTCAAGGGCAACTACCTGGACGACTTTGAGATTTGCGTGCAGGACGCGGCCGCCTTGTGCAAAGAAATTCTCACCAACGGCGCAAAATAGCCGCTGGCCGCAACGCCCCGCACGCCTGTGGCGGCGCGGGGTACAATGACTGAGTTTATGGACGCTCGCACCGGTTCGGGGGAATCGGGCGGCGCCCAGCTGTTCGAGAATCGCAGGAGAGGAGTTCGTTGATGTACAAGATCCTCGACAAGACGCAGTTCTCCGAGAAGGTGTTCAAGTTCCGCATCGAGGCGCCCCAGATGGCCAAGCACGCTCACGCCGGCCAGTTCCTCATGGTGCGCGCCAACGAGACGGGCGAGCGCGTGCCGTTCACCCTGGCGGGCTGGAACCCCGAGGAGGG
>CAVDXJ010000397.1:0-2243 GCA_963612765.1 Oscillospiraceae bacterium | reverse complement strand
GTGCGGGCGAGCGCCTCGCCTTCTCGACCGACAGCTTCGTGGTGACGCCCCATTTCTTCCCGGGCGGCGACATCGGGCGCCTTGCCGTGTGCGGCACGGTCAACGACGTGGCGACCAGCGGAGCCAAGCCGCTCTATCTCAGCTGCGGCTTCATTCTCGAGGAAGGCTTTCCTGTCGAAGACCTCAAGCGAATCTGCGCCAGCATGGCCGAGGTCGCGCGCGAAGCGGGGGTGCGCCTGGTCACGGGCGACACCAAGGTGGTCAATCGCGGGCACGGCGACGGCGTATATATCAACACGGCGGGCGTAGGCGTGTTGCCTGAAGGGGTGAACCTCGGCGGAGCTCAGTGCCGCCCTGGCGATAAAGTCCTGGTCAGCGGAACCTTGGGCGACCACGGTATCACCATCATGAGCTGCCGCGAGTCCCTTTCGTTCAAGGCCGACCTGCAAAGCGACGCCGCTCCGCTGAATCACCTCATTGCCGAGGTCATGGCCGCGGCTCCCGGCGTGCGCTGCTTCCGCGACCCAACGCGCGGCGGCCTTGCTTCGACGCTCAACGAGCTGGCCGCGCAGTCGGGTACCGACATCACGGTCGACGAGGACGCAGTTCCGGTGAAGCCGGCGGTGCAGGGTGCGTGCGACATGCTCGGATACGACGTGCTGCAGGTGGCCAACGAGGGCAAGATGGTGTGCGTGGTCTCTCCCGAGGACGCCGATGAGGCTCTGGCCGCCATGCGTGCAAACCCCTACGGCGCCGATGCGGCCATTATCGGCGAGGTCTCCCCGATGCGCCCCGATCGCGGTTCGAAGGTGTTTTTGCGCACGGCGTTCGGCGGCACGCGCATCCTGGACATGCTGGTGGGCGAGCAGTTGCCGCGCATTTGCTAGCGCTTGCCGCGACGTTTCGCGCGTTCGCGCACGCCCTCGACCGCTCCTCGATGTGGCTCTCGGTATTTCGTTGATTGGTCTTGCAATCGACTTCTTTAGTGGTATCGTGCGGGCATTACTTAATTGGGGTAGAACCCGGTAACATTTTCGCCGGGTTATAAGACGAGAAGGAGTTACCATGGCTCATCCGGTTATCGAAACTGACGAGTGCATCGGCTGCGGCATCTGCGTTGACGCGTGCCCGCAGGAGGTCCTGGAAGTGAACGGCGGCGTTGTCGAGGCCGTGAACGAGGAGAACTGCATCGCTTGCGGCGACTGCGTCGAGGAGTGCCCCATGGGCGCGATCCCCGAGGTCGTCGAGGAGTAAGCTCGGTCGCGAACAAGCATCGCAACTGAAACGGGCCCCTTACCTATATATAGGTAAGGGGCCCGTTTTGCATCTGGGCGAGTCTCGCTGTCCTCGCCGAGCGAATAGCGGCATCTGAGCGGCCTTAACTTAGATATTTTGCTCTCTGTAGAAGACGGATGAAGGGCAGGGAAGGGCCTTTCAGCTCGATCTGATTTTACTTTCGAATACGGTTTCCCCTGGTCATGGTCGTGTTGGAATCGATTCTTACACCTTAGAACATCCGCGTTAACAAAACGTAACCTTTAATTTCGTATATAACTTGACAGTCTGGGACTTAGATTTTATATTTGGATGCGTTGGAAAAACGCTAAGCCGTCTTGGCATAGCATCCAACGCATACCGTTTGGTTACATAACTCCAAGTGAGAGGAAGCAATACAATGGGTAAGATTCTGGGCATCGACCTCGGCACCACCAATTCCGCCATGGCGGTTATGGAAGGCTCCGAGCCGGAGATCCTCGTCAACGCCGAAGGCGACCGTACGACGCCTTCCGTCGAGGGCTTCCGCAAGGACGGCGAGCGCGTGGTCGGCAAGGCCGCGAAGAACCAGGCCGTCACCAACCCGGAGAACACCGTCTCGTCCGTCAAGCGCTTCATCGGCCGTTCGTTCTCCGAGTCTTCTGACGAGCAGAGCAAGGTCAGCTACAAGGTGAAGGCCGGCAAGGACGGCCGCACCGTCGTGGACATCGAGGGCAAGGACTACACGCCCGAGGAAATTTCCGCCATGGTTCTGCAGAAGCTGAAGAACGACGCGGAGAAGCAGGTCGGCTCGCCCATCACGCAGGCCGTCATCACCGTCCCGGCCTACTTCAACGACGCTCAGCGCCAGGCCACCAAGGACGCCGGCAAGATCGCCGGTCTCGAGGTTCTGCGCATTATCAACGAGCCGACGGCCGCTGCTCTGGCTTACGGCCTGGACAAGACCAACAAGGACCAGAAGATCCTCG
>CAVDXJ010000396.1:0-2246 GCA_963612765.1 Oscillospiraceae bacterium | reverse complement strand
GTTGCCAGCTCAAAGGCCGAGAAGGCCGAGAGGTCGGCCAGGCACTGGGCCTCGGCGGCCAGGGACTCGTCGTCAAGCCACGAGAGATCGGCGCAGACCAAGGGGTCGTTCGTCTCGCCGGCTGCCTTTGCGGCCGCTGCAAAGTCGCAGGCCTCGACCTCGACGGCCAGGCCCGCGCCGCGAAGGGACTGGCGCCAGGCGGCCGCGGCATCCGCGCGGGAGTCGGCGGCGACCAGGCGCAGCGAGCGGCCCGCGGCGGCCTCGGCGCGGTCGTCGGCCTCGGTAAGAAGCTCGTCCCAGGCCTGGGCGTCGTGCCCGGCCCAGCCAGCAAAGCCCCAGTACGAGCGCAGCAGGCCGGGGGCACGGTCCAGGCAGATGTTGGCAGCCTCGACAAGCACACTGCCCTGCCCCGCCCAAAGCGAGACCAGGCAGGGTGCCTCGGCGCCTTCCTTGTCTGCGTCCTTCACACGCTCGGCCCAGCCGCCGCCGGCGAGAAGCGCCGCAGCGTAGTCGGGGCGAAGCTGGGCAACCTTGGCGGCACGCGCGTCGTAGCCGCGACGGAAAAGCGGCGTGCCCGCCAAGTCGATGGCCACAGTTGCGCGGGCGCGCGACAGGCGCACGGCGATGACCACGTCGGGGTGCTTGGTGTCGACCTCGGGGCGGGCGCCGGTGCGCTCCATGAACTGGTCGCAGATGGCGTCCTTGGCGCGCAGGGCCACGAACTGGGAATTTCTCAGCTGATCGTTGGTGCCATGGGCATCGATCGCAAAGGTCTTGCCCGCGGGGATGTGCTGCGACCAGTCGATGCCAATGACGCCCTGGTAAAGGGCATCGGCGTCGGCAGCATCAATACGCTCGACAACCGCCAGGACCCTGGAGGCCAAACGGCTCCACAGGCACACACGATAGGCGTCCTTCAAGGTGCCCAAGAAGGCCACCTGGCCGCGCAGGGGGCGCGTCTTCTTCACGTGCAAAGACGCGAGCTCGTTAGACAGAAGCCCCTCGAAGCCGCGAGGGCACGTAGCTATGAATTCCATCGGGACACCTTTCGCCCGTCGTGGCAGGCGCACAAAGCGCCCGCGAATCCGTTATTCTTCGCGGCCCGGGGCGGGTTGCCCCAGGCCGCGATGCCGTTACTGGTTGTCGCCGCCGACGGGAGCGCCGCCCTGCTCGCCGCCGCTCCTGCGGTGACGGCGACGACGAGGCTTAGGAGCCGCCGTGCCGCCAGCCTCGCCCGCGCCCGCAGCCTTGTCCTTAGGCGCCGAGAAGTGCTGCGGCTGCTTCTTGCCGCCCTGGTCCTTGGCGCCGGCGCCCGCAGCCTGCTGGCCCTGGCCGCCCTTGTCGCCCGGACGGCGACGGCGCGGCTTCATGCCGCCCCCGCGCTGCTGGCGGCCCTGCTCCTTAGAAGCGGGCTCGCTCGTCTCGCCGGCCTCGCCGCGCCTGGGCGTGGCCTGTGCCTGCTCGGCCGCGCCCTCGCCAGCCGCGCGGTGGTGACGACGGCGACGCGAGCCCTGCTCGACCGCGGCCTCGCCGGCACCCGTGCCCTGCCCCGCGGCGTCTGCCGGGCGCTGCTTGCGACGGCGACGCGTGTCGTCGGCCGCGCCGCCAGTCTCGCCGCCGCGAGAACCGCCGCGCGAGCCGGAGCCGCCCTGGCCAGCCGCGCCCTCATTGGACGGGCGCTGGCGACGCTTGCGCTTGGGCTCGACAAAGATATCGGAGGTATCGAAGGTCTCCTCCTTAAGCACGCCGTTCTTGCGGTCTAGCTCGGCCAGGGCCATCTGCACGTCGGGAGACTGCAGGCGCTCCAGGACGTCGCGGGTCACGGTATCGGGGCGGCAGGTGCAGCCCAGCTCCTCGCTCTTCTTGCAGGCGGCCTCGCTGGCGGTCATGTCGGCCAGGGCCACGCGAATCTGCTTGCCGTTCTCAAGGCGCAGGCAGATCTGCTCCTTGGGCGTGTCGTACTCGATGATCTTGCCCTTGCCCAGCGGCGTGTCGATCACGGCGTTACGCTTGGGCGCGCGGCTCTTGAAGTCGCGGTAGGCCTCGAACTCGTAGCGCAAACAGCACATCAGGCGGCCGCACGCGCCAGATATCTTGGTGGAGTTCAGGGGCAGGTCCTGCTCCTTGGCCATACGGATCGACACCGGGTCAAACGAGGTGTTGAAGCGCCGACAGCACAGCTCCTGGCCGCAGTGGCCGTAGCCGCCCACGATGGCGGCCTCTTCGCGCACGCCGATCTGGCGCAT
>CAVDXJ010000395.1:0-2249 GCA_963612765.1 Oscillospiraceae bacterium | reverse complement strand
GAGTACGTGTTCTTCAACTGTCCGCACGCTCCGGCGATGTCTGATCCGCGTGAATCTCTTAATGTTGCTTCAATTCCAGCTTTGCCTGCGGCGGCAATCCATTCGTTCACCGTTTTCGTACTGCTCGGTCTAAGCGGTGAGCCGGGAATGGAATTGATGGGGATGAAGTTGATATGGCAAAGCAACCCCTCGCAGAAAGAAAGCAAAGCCTGTAAATCCTGTGCCGTATCATTAACATCCTCGATCATGATGTATTCGAAGGTGACGCGGCGATTCGTTTTCGCTATATAACGCTGAAGGTGTTCTTTGAGCTTATCGAGTGGAAAAGCGTTTGTCTTGGGCATCAGCGTAAGGCGGATATCTTGTCGCGCGGAGTGTAGGGAAACCGCAAGGGTGAACTGTTCGGACTCGTTGGCAAACGAGTCGATACCGGGTATCACTCCACATGTTGATACGCATATATGACGCGCGCCGATACCCAACCCTTTCGGATGGTTAATGATGCGCAGTGCCGCAAGCACATTGCGGTAGTTCAGGAACGGCTCTCCCTGTCCCATACCGACGACGTTTGTAACTCGCCTATTCATCTGTCGCTGGACAACGAGGATTTGATCGACAATTTCTCCGGGCGTGAGGTTTCTGGTGAGGCCTTCTTTTCCTGTTGCGCAAAAAGAGCACGCCATGGGGCATCCGGCCTGCGTCGAGAAGCAGACCGTTAATCTGTCGCCGGTTTTCGACGGGATGGCTACCGTTTCAACAACGACTCCGTCGTGATACGAGAGCAGATACTTGCGCGTACCATCGCTGGAGATTGCTTCCTCTAGGATTGAGGGGACGTGCAAGGGGTGTTTGGAAGCAAGTTCGACGCGCAAAGAAGCGGGGAGATTGGTCATCTCGTCGTAGCTTTGCGCTGCCTTCCCGTACAGCCATTCAAAGAGCTGCTTTGAGCGAAATGCCGGCTGCCCAAGTTCCTTGAGGCATGTAGCAAGCTCGTCATACGAGTATGTTTTAATTGGTTCATTCATAGGCGGCATTATACCTGTTTCACGTGAAACAATTGCACGAGCGTGACGCAGAGAGGGGCCGTATGCGTGGGTTTGCTATACTGCAGACAACGTTATCAAAGAGAAAGGGGAATGCATGGCGGCTCTCGATCCCTCCCAATGTCGAGTTGCTCTTCTTGCTGGAGGAAGAAGCAATGAGCGCGAGATATCCCTTGCTTCGGGTAAAGGAGCTCGGGAAGCGCTTGAGACTGCTGGTTTTCCTGTTACCGTTATCGACCCTGCGAACAAAGATGATCTAAAAAGGCTTATTGACGAACCTTTTGACGTTGCTTTCCTTTGCATGCATGGCAAGTTCGGCGAGGATGGAACTATTCAGGGTCTGTTGGACGTTCTGAACATTCCCTACACCTGCTCCGGTGTTTGGTCGAGCGCGTTGTCGATGGATAAGTCGAAAACTAAGGTGTTTTACGAACGCAATGACGTTCCCACTCCCCCATCTTTGACGGTATTCGATGATGACGTGGTTGAAGTCGATGCCGTCATTGAAAAGCTCGGGAGCAAGGTTGTCGTTAAGCCCGCGACCGAGGGAAGCGCCATCGGCGTGTTCATCGTTGAAGGCAAGGAAGAGATAGAGGTTGCGCTCCAGAAAGCGTTCGAGATCGACTCCGAGGTATTGATTGAGCGCTATATCAAGGGCCGTGAATTCACGGTCGCTGTGCTCGGGAACGAGGATGCCGTCGCTTTCCCGGTTATCGAGATTGTGCCGAAGGGCGATTTCTACGACTTCGAGTCCAAGTACGCTGTTGGCGGCTCTCAGCATATCTGTCCGGCTCACATCCCCGATGAACTCGCGGACCGTCTTAAGGATGCAGCTGTCGCCGCTCATAGGGCCCTTTCCTGTAGCGGGACATCTCGCTCGGACTTCCTTATGGAGGAAGATGGAACGTTCTGGGTTCTTGAAACTAATACGATACCGGGTATGACGGCCACTTCGCTGCTTCCTGATGCGGCCAGGGCTGCAGGAATGACGTTCCCGCAGCTCTGCACGAAGCTCGTCGAGTACGCGCTGGCGGATTAAACTTACTGAGGGATTTGTTTGCCAGCCTGAATCCGGAAAAACAGGGAGGGGTGCCCAGCGGCGCTCACCCCTGTTTTCATGGGTGGTGGTTTCGCGTTTCGGCTGTACGTGGTTGGATTAAAAGACCCCGCAGGATTTCAGACCGAATAGGATTGCAGCGACCAAGG
>CAVDXJ010000394.1:0-2270 GCA_963612765.1 Oscillospiraceae bacterium | reverse complement strand
CGCAGGGCGCCTTCACCGCCGCGCCCTACATCATCGCGGGCCTCATCAACGAGCGTAAGGACGTGCCCAAGGCCATGGGCATGCTCGCCACCGCGATCGCCGTGGGCGGCTTTGGCGGCTCGATCATCGCCGGCATCCTGACCGACATGGGTCTTCTCACCGTCGCCATCTTGATGCCCGCCGTGCCGTTGCTGGCCGGCGTGGCCTTGATTGGCCTCAACCTGCCCAACGTCAAGCGCGAGGGTAAGGTCCAGATCGACGTCGCGGGCATTGTTGCCCTGGTCGTGGCCCTGTGCGGCATCCTTTTGGCTTTGAACTTTGGCTCTTCGATGGGCTGGGGCAACCCGGTGATCCTTTGCGGCTTTGTCGTGGGCCTGGTGGCCCTGGCCGTTCTTCTCCAGGTCGAGAAGAACGCTCCCGAGCCGCTGATCCCGCTGCGTCTATTCAACAACCGCCAGTACAGCCTGCTTTTGGTCGTGGGCTTCATCTGCTACTTCTACACCACCGCGATGAACACCTATGCCCCCATCGGCGCGCTGCGCGTCATGGGCGCGGCCACCACAGTCGCCGGCTCGCTGCAGTTCCCGCGCACCATCCTGACCATGATCTTGCCGACCGTCGCCGGCGTGTGGGTGGGCAAGAGCTCGAAGAACGCCTGGAAGGCCATGGCAATCGGCACCCTGCTGGTCGCTGTCCCGATGTTTGTCATGGGCTTCACGACCCCCGCGATGCCGATCGCCGTCTACTTTGTGGCCATCACCGTGACCGGTGTGGCCGAGAGCTTCCGCGCCGTGTCCATCACCCCTACGGCGCAGGCCACCCTGCCTGCCGCCGATATGGGCGTGGGCACCTCGCTGGTCAACTTCGTGAACTCGCTGGCCAACACCATCGCGGCCACCGTCTTTGGCGTGGCGTACAACCTCAACACCGCGGCCGACCCCACCAACGTCGAGCTCATCCAAAGCGGCGTGAACGCGGTCTTCACCGTGGCGGGCGTGGTCACGGCCATTGGCTTTGTCCTGGTCGTCTTGGTCATTCGCCCGATGCTGGACAAGAAGGGCGAGTAGGCGCGGTGCAGTTGCGGTTTTGCGCCGCGCTGTGCGCCCAGAAGCGCTTTAATACAGATACCCGCTAGTTTTGGCGGCGGGGCCGGGCAGCGTGCCAGGTCCCGCCGCCTCTTTATAAGGAGCTGCCGTGAAACTCTTTGCCTACTCGCTGCGCGAATACGATGAGCTGCCATTTCTTGAGAAGCAAGCCGCCGAGAAGGGCTTTGAGTTTGGGTGGACGTCGCAGTACCCGGCGGCCGACAACCTTGAGCTGGCGCGGGGGTACGACTCGCTGTCGATCATCACCAACCCGATGACGCCCGAGGTGCTCGAGGCGTTTGCGGGTATGGGCGTGCGCGGGATTGCCACGCGCTCGATTGGCTACGACCACATCGACCTGGGCGCGGCAGCGCGGCTGGGCATTCGCGTGGCGCACGCCGCCTACCCGCCCTACGGCGTGGCCGACTACACCGTGATGCTTATGCTCATGGCGCTGCGCAAGGTCAAGCTGGTGGATAACGCGGCCGTCTACCAGGACTTTGAGCTGCGCGGCAAGATTGGGCGCTCGCTGAACTCGTGCGCCGTGGGCGTTGTGGGCACCGGAGCGATCGGCGAGGCCGTGTGCCGCCGCCTTGCTGGGTTTGGTTGCAAGATTTATGCCAGCGACCCGTTTGAGAAGGAGAGCTTGCGCGATATCGTGACCTACATGCCGCTGGATGAGCTTCTCGCCCGCTGCGACGTGGTGACCCTGCACGCGCCGGGCCTGCCGCAGAACACCCACATGATTGGGGCCGCGCAGTTTGCCCAGATGAAGCGCGGGGTCGTACTGGTCAACGCAGCTCGCGGGTCTTTGGTGGACACCGCGGCGCTGGTCGACGCCGTGGAGTCCGGCCAGGTGGGGGCCGCCGCCCTGGACACCATCGAGAACGAGGCCGGCCTCTACTACCTGGACAGGTCCCGCGATATCCTTCCCAACCGAGACCGCGCGGTGCTTATGAGCTACCCCAACGTGATCGTCACGCCGCACATGGCCTTCTACACCGAGGAGGACGTCGACCATATGGTCTCGAGCAACGTCGAGGCCCTCCTCGCCTTTGACCAGGGCGAGGATTCACCTTTCGAGGTGCGCGCGCAGTAGGTGCGGCGCCCGTTGCGGGCCGCTAAAGACCAAAAACGCGACAAGTCGGCCTTCAAACTCGGCCCGGCCTAGTAGCCGGGCCTTTC
>CAVDXJ010000393.1:0-2274 GCA_963612765.1 Oscillospiraceae bacterium | reverse complement strand
TCAGGCAGGTCGCACTTATTAGCAACAACAACCTGGGGACGCTCGGCCAGCTCGCTGGCATAGGCCTCGAGCTCGGCGTTGATGGTCTTGTAGTCCTCGATCACGTCGCGGCCTTCGAAGCCGCCGGTAAGGTCAACGACGTGCAGGATAAGGGCCGTGCGCTCGATGTGGCGCAGGAACTGGTGGCCCAGGCCCTTGCCCTCGCTGGCGCCCTCGATCAAGCCAGGGACGTCGGCGGCGACGAAGGACTGGCCGTTAGCCGCGCGTGCCACGCCCAGGTTGGGGATCAACGTGGTAAAGGGGTAGTCGGCGATCTTGGGCCTGGCGGCGCTGATGCGCGCGATGATGGAGCTCTTGCCAACAGAGGGCATACCCACCAGGGCGGCATCTGCCATGAGCTTCATCTCGAGCTCGATCCAGTGCTCAAGGGCAGGCTCGCCCTTCTCGGCGAAAGCAGGGGCGCGACGCACCGAGGTCACAAAGTGGATGTTGCCGCGGCCGCCCAGGCCACCCGGGGCCACGACCACGCGCTCGCCCGGTTGGGTAAGGTCGGCCAGGGTCTCCACGGGCTTTTGCGTTGCGGCGTCCAGCTCGCGAACAACGGTGCCCACGGGAACGCGAAGCACCAGGTCCTCGCCATCGCGGCCGTGCCTTCGAGCGCCCTGGCCGTGCGTGCCGCGCTCGGCCTTGAAGTGGTGCTTGTAGCGGTAGTCGATCAAAGACGAGAGCTGCGCGTCGGCCTCGATGACCACCGAGCCGCCGGCACCGCCGTCGCCGCCGTCGGGACCGCCCTTGGGAACAAAGGCCTCGCGCCTAAAGGACATGCAGCCTGCGCCGCCGTCGCCGCCCTTGACGTTGATGTGGGATAAGTCGGTAAAGGTGTCCACTCAGACGCTCCTTCATGTCCTATGTCGAGAAATACACAAAAAGGGACCCCGATAAACGAGGTCCCCAACAAGCCGTTATATAAGGCTCTATGCCTGGGTGCGAACGTGCACCATGTGGCGAACACCCTTGGTGAACTCAACGGTGCCGGCAGCAAGGGCAAACAGGGTGTCGTCCTTGCCGATACCGACGTTCTCGCCGGGGTGAATGTGGGTACCACGCTGACGGACGAGAATCTCGCCGGCCTTCACGGCCTGACCGCCATAGCGCTTGGTGCCAAGACGCTGAGCGTTGGAATCGCGGCCGTTACGAGACGAGCCGAGACCTTTCTTGTGAGCCATAATTTACCTGCCTTCTGGTGGTGAAGATGATCTTGCTTCAAAAAGAGACTAAGCCGGAATCTCAACAATCTGAATCTTGGTCAGCTGCTGACGGTGGCCGTTGGCGCGGTGATAGCGCTTACGCTTCTTGAACTTGAAGACGAGGAGCTTCTCGCCCTTGAACTGCTCCACAACCTCGGCGGTGACCTTCTTGTCCTGAAGAGGGGCAGAGCCAACGATGGTCTTCTCGCCGTCGTTCAGAAGAAGAACGGGAAGCTCGACCTTATCGCCAGGCTGCGCATTGAGCTTCTCGACGTCGATGACGTCGCCCTTGGCAACCTTATACTGCTTGCCACCAGTTGCTACGATTGCGTACATTTTTGAAACCCTTCATTGCTGGCGTGAGTGCAACAAACACTAATACTACCTGCGTCACAAAGACGCGTCAATGCCAAGTCTGGCGTGACCTGCGAATATCACCGGGGAAACGTAGCGACACTCATGCATCAAAGCGTGTTTGCAACCTTGAAAAGAATAGTGGTAAAGCGGGCAAATGGCACAACATCTAGAGAGGATTCACAAGATGACCATCAGAGGTTTCGTGCCTTTGCGCAGTGCGGGCGACCTTAAGGTGGCGATACGGGCGCTCAATTCCGGATAAGGCGGCGTCGAGAAGGATCTTGGGCCGCAGCGCGCCCTCGTTGGACGAGCGGGTCTCGAGGGTGAGCTGCAGGTCATCGCCGTCGGGGTCGACCGAGAACTCCACGAGCGCGCTGTTGAGGTCAATCGACTTGGGCTTCTCGCCGCGCACGTAATTGAGGGTGCCCAGCGCAGCCGTGTTGGAGAGGAGGTCCACCAGCTGGGCGCACGAGACACCCGCGCCCACAAGACGCACGTCCCATGAAGAGCGGTTGAGCCAGGCCTCGAGAGCGGGCACGCGGCCCTCTATGTAGGCGGCGCGCCGCGGGGCCAGGGCGGGCGGGGTTGCCGCAGCCAGGCGCTCCAAGGCCTCTTGGGCATCCACGTATTCGTTAAGACGCAGGTCAAAGTACTCGCAGCAAGACGAGGC
>CAVDXJ010000392.1:0-2278 GCA_963612765.1 Oscillospiraceae bacterium | reverse complement strand
CGTTCTTCTCGTTGCGCATGAGGTCGCGGACCACCTGGAACATGTGGAACGAGTCCGAGCACGCGCGGCGGTTGTGGAAGGACAGTTCGTACTGCATGTAGAAGGGCTGGGCCATGTACATGCCGTCCAGCCAGATCTGGTTGGGGTAGACGGCCTTGTGCCAAAAGACGCCCTCTTTGGTGCGCGGCTGGCGCTCGAGCTGGCCGTAGATCGTGTCCATGGCCAGGCGGTACTTCTCCTTGCCCGTGATCTCGTACAGGCGGTAGAGGGTCTTGCCGGCGTTGACGTTGTCGAGGTTGTACTCGGTGGGGTCATAGTGCTTGATGGTGCCGTCTTCCTGGACAAAGAAGTCGATGTAGCTGTCGGCGAACTCCAGGTAGCGGTCCTCGCCGGTGATCTCGTTGAGCTCGATCAGGGCCTTGATCATGCAGCCGTCAATGTAGTTCCAGGTGTTCTCTTTGCCGGCGCGGATCTTCTCGATGTTCCACGCAGGCGCCTGCGGCGTGGAGTTCTCCACAAGCTGGGCGATGTAGCGGTCAAGGATCTGGTTGCATCCCATGGTGTGTCCCTCTCTTCTCGGCGCCCCCTGCGCCTTCTTTGGGTGAACGTTAACCTAACTCTAGCGCGGCCGCGCCGTCGTTTTCTTCTCGACAAAGAAACAACAGGGTGGGCGGCGTATTTGGACGGTGAGCGGCAGGCGGCGAGAAGGGCGCGGGGCCTCTTGCCCCCCGCACGGGCTAAAGGACGGCGCGCAGGCCGGCGGCAATGCGAAGGGCCAGGCGCTCGTAGCCGGCCGGCGAGTAGTGCAGGCCGTCAGGCATGTAGAGCTCGCGGTGTTGCGGCAGGAAGGGCGAGACGCCGCTTTGCGCGTAGAGGTCGATCACGGGCAGCGAGTAATAGTCGGCCACCTCGCGCACCGCGGCCACGTAAGGCTCCTGCGTAAGGCCCAGGTGGTTTTGCTCGAAGCTGCCGGGGATGTCCTTCTCGTGCTTGCCGGAGGTCTTGCACGGGGTCATGACCACCAGGCGGGCCTGGGGCGAGCGCTCGGTGATGGTGCGCACCAGGTAGTCCAGGGCGCCGTAGAACTCGCGGGTGTTGGTCGAGCCCATCTGGCCCAGGGGTACGTTGCGGCTAAAGTCGTTGACGCCGCCAAAGAGCAGGTAGACGTCGGCATCTGCGTCGACGCCGTCCAGGCGCTCGACAAAGGAGTCGCTGCGGTCGTCCTTCACGGCCAGGCGCGATCCCTTGACGCCAAAGTTCTCAACGGTGGCGCTGCCCAGAAGCTCGCCCAGGTGCGAGGTCCAGCTAATGGCCGGGCCGCCGGCGCCCGTGCCGTTGTCGCCCCACGTCGTCGAGTCGCCAAAGCAGCAGATCGTGAGTTTGCTCAAGTCCTTGTTCATCGCGATTCTTCCTTCCTCGCCTGGTCGTCTAGCCAGGCGACGTTCTTCTCCAAGTCAAAAACGCCCAGGTGGTGGCCGCCGGGGCAAACCTCGTGCGCGAGATTCTCGCCGTGGCCGACAAGCCCGTAGGCCGCCCGCACGATGTCGAGTTGCTCGTCGACGTTGGCCAGACCGCGAGCCCCGTTGAGGTGGTCCTTCTCGCAGCTTTGCACCAAAAGCGGGCGCGGGGCGATGAGCGAGGCGATGTCGCCCATGTCGAAGAGGCGCCAGAGGCCTGGCGCGTAGTTGCAGGCGCAGTTGCCGTTGAGATGCAGCAGCGCGTCGACGTAACCGTAGAGATAACCCGAGATGAAGGCCTTCTTCACGCGCGGGTCAAGAGCCGCGAGATAGAGGGTCTGCTCGCCGCCGCCGCTAAAGCCCAGACAGCCCAGCTCGTCCATGCAAAGGTCGCCGCGAGCATCCAGGTAGTCCACAAGGCGCATGAGGTCCCAGGTGTTGAGGCCCGCGACCGAAAGGCCCAGCGGCTCGGCCATCTTCGCCTGGTTGGCGCAGGTCCCGCGCAGGTAGAGCTGCTCGTCGTCGCCCTGGCCCTTCCAGTCGCGGCGTTCTCCCCAACCGCGGGCGTCGGGGCACACGGTCACGTAGCCCATGCGCGCGAGCCGCAGGCCGTAGTCGTAGTTGAAGCGGCGGATGGCGTCGTCGGCCGCGGGCACGCCCGCCACCCCGGCAACCGTGTCCTTACCCGCACCTTGGTGGCCGTGGGGGCAGATCCAGCAAAGGGCACGGCCGTCCGCGCCGCGCTTAGGCTCGGCGGGTTCCAGCAGGTAGAAGGGCATCCAGACACCGGGTTCGGTGAGGATCGCCATCTTGGTGCGTGT
>CAVDXJ010000391.1:0-2280 GCA_963612765.1 Oscillospiraceae bacterium | reverse complement strand
GAGCCGCCCGCCTGGACCCCGTCGAGGCCCTGCGGTACCAGTAAGGCCGGGGCGCAAGGGCCCTTCTCGGTACCCAATCAAAATCCCCCGCACTTTCGGTCAAAATCAGCCTCAAAACTGACCGAAAGTGCGGGGGATTATTAGTTAGTCACCGCGCCGAGCCTAAAAGAAGCAGAGCAGCGCGTTGTAGAGATGGCAGGCCCAGCTCTCGTAGTTGTGGTCGCCGCCGTTGAAGCACACCCAGGCGAAATTGGCGCCGTTGACGAAGCCGTTGGGTATCTGGTCGAGCGCCTTTTGGCAAAACTCCTGGTGGTTTTCAAGCGAGAAATCGCGCGTGCCGTTGCCGTTGTACCAAAACACCACCGAGTCGCCCGCGTAGTCGTCCTCGTAGATCGCCTTGAACTCGTCGAAGTCGGCCCAGACGCCCGAGAAGCAGCCGTAATAGGAAAACAGGTCCGAGCAGTGCATCATCACGCTGTTGACCGTCGCCATCGAGCCGCGCGACAGGCCCGCAAAGGCGCGGCGGCCGCGGCTCTTTATCAGCGCCTCCTCGCTCACGTCGCCGTGCGAGCCGCAAAGATAAGTCGACTCAACCAGCGGGATGATCGTCTCGCGCAGCTCCTTGTAGAAGAGCATGGGCCAGCGGTCGGCGTACGGCTCGCTAAAGAAGCCGTCGACCGTGGTGGGGATATCCTCCTCCGGCATCGAGTAGTAGGTGGGTGTGACCACGATGACGTTGGTGAGAAGGACCTCCTCGACCATGCCGTCGAGGATACCGCGGGTCTCGGCGCCGTGGCAGGCCTCGCCAAAAGTCTCCTGGTCGCCGAGCCAGTAGTCCTGCATCTGCCCCGTGCCGTGCAACAGGTAGACGACCTTGTGGGCAAGCTTGGGATTGTAGCCAGCCGGCAGCCAGACGTTGAGCTTCTTGGTGACGATGACCTCGGTGCCGGGGTTGGCCTCCTCGTAGACGTAGGAGTGCGTCTGATACTCAAGGGTCTCGACGCGACCTTGCTTCTCGCGGGTCCGGCAAATCTCGTCCTTGGCCTTCAGGCTGCTGAGAAGGGCCACGCCGTGCCTCTTGTAGGATTGGTCCTCGTTGAGGTTGGAGGAGTTGAAAGAATCGCTCGAGTTAATGTCCATCTGCGGCATCTCGTCGTTGCCCGCCAAGCAGCCCGAGAGCAGGGCCGAGCCCAGGGCGGCACCGGCGGCGCCGAGAACTTCTCGCCTCGTAAGTGACATGGCTTCCCTTCTCGCTTGCGCATGACAATGACCCAAAATAGCAGAGATTGCCGCCTTTGGGACGAAGCGGCGCAAACGTGAAGAGCCTGTGAGAGCGGGCCAAAAGAACCTCGAGGTAGATTTGTCACCACCCCCATTGACATATTAAATTCTGAGTCAATCGGGCATCGCGGCCGACATTTTGGCCCTCAAATGGTACCCTTAAAATACGAAATGCAAGGTAGAAGCGTTAAACGACAAATTTACCCGGTTTGTTGGATAACTCGTTTCGAAGAACAGAAGGCGTAGTTTTCGTATGCTGGACACTCAAGCCACGGGCAGGCAAAAGCCCTTGGACCGCAGAGTCAAACGTACAAGACAAGCAATTAAAACCAGCTTCCTCGCGCTTGCAAGGGATAAGCCCGTCGACCAGATCACCGTGAAGGAGGTCATGGGGCTCGCCGACGTGAACCGGGCGACTTTCTACTCCCACTTCTCGAACATCTCGGCCCTGGTAAGCGCGCTCGAAGAGGATGTGGCCGCGGCCGTGATCCAAAGCGCCGAGCGCTCGGTCGCCCGTTCCACCGACCCCACCGAGGTCGCCGACGCCATCTTTGGCGCCATCATCTCGGACTCCGAGATCTTCAACTGGCTTGTCTCGCCCAACTCGACCGGGCGCGCCAAGAGGCTCATCTGCGAGTACGCGCGCACGCACTGCGTGATCAACTGGACCCAGGGCTCCAAGCTCGACCGTAACGAGGCCGACTGCCTCTTCGACTTTTTGTTCGAAGGCTGCTTTGGCATCCTCAACCGTTGGTCGGTGGGCAGCTCGAACGCCGAGAGCGAGAAGGCCAAGGCAACGCTGCACAGCCTGATCGGCGCCACGCTCACGGTGCTTGACTAGCAGCAGCGCTTACAACCAAGGGCACAAGATGACCCCGGGCACAGCGACTCGTGCTCGGGGTCATTTGCTGCGTGGGGGCGTCTTTAGCCCTGCGCTTTGAGGCGCTTGGAGAAGCTCGTCTCGCTGTGGCGCGCCCAGAAGAAGTAGATGGCCGC
Organism: Oscillospiraceae bacterium; assembly: GCA_963612765.1. Classification (GTDB taxonomy): domain Bacteria; phylum Actinomycetota; class Coriobacteriia; order Coriobacteriales; family Atopobiaceae; genus Paratractidigestivibacter. Next base: position 3 of record CAVDXJ010000391.1, on the reverse strand, counting down.
CGA
>CAVDXJ010000390.1:0-2295 GCA_963612765.1 Oscillospiraceae bacterium | reverse complement strand
CGCGAGAAGCCGAGGAGCTCCGTCGTGCGCTGGCGGTTCAGCGGGTAGGTCGTGCCGGCGAGCGCGGCGGCGCCGAGCGGGTTCGCGTCGGCGGCGTCGAGCGCGGCCACGAGGCGCGTGTGGTCGCGCGTGAACATCCAGAAGTACGCGAGCATGTGGTGAGAGAAGAGCACCGGCTGCGCGTGCTGCAGGTGGGTGTAGCCCGGCATGACCACATCAAAGTTCTTCTCGGCAACGTCAACGAGCACACGGCGGAGGGCGTCATTGCCCTCGATAAGGTGCTGGCAGAGCTCCTTGGCGTACAGGCGGATGTCGGTGGCCACCTGGTCGTTGCGGGAGCGGCCGGTGTGCAGGCGCGCGCCCGGGGTGCCGATGTTGCGCGTGAGGGCGCCCTCGACGGCCATGTGGATGTCCTCGTCGTTGACGTCCCACGCGAACTCACCGCGCTCGATCTGACCGGAGATGTCGGCCAGACCCGCGTCGATGGCCGCCTGGTCGTCACCTGAGATGATGCCCTGCTCGGCGAGCATCTTCGCGTGCGCGCGGCTGCCGGCGATGTCCTGCTGCGCCATGGCCTTGTCGACCTCGAGCGAAGCGCCGAACTCCTGCGTGAAGGCGTCGACGCCCTTCTCGAACCTACCGCCCCAAAGAGCCATTGAGCTCCCCTTTCGTCGTAATCGTCCCAGTTAGGTTACCGCACCGGGCACGTGCTCGCCATGCATAGCAACCGGGACGCAATCCAGCAGGCGCGAACAGCGCTTCTTTGTGAATACCGCACAAGTACGTCCTTAACTCCGCGATTGAAACGCTTCACTCGACAAACATGTGCGCTATTTGCAAAGAAGCGCCTCAGACCGCGTACCTAGAGAGACGCGCCTTGAGCCACTCGGGGGTTCGCGAGGCCTCTCTCTCCAATTCCCGGGCGATTGCCGCCGCCTCCGCCCAGGGAAGCATCGACCACAGAAGCTCCTGGCGCCTACTCGCCGCGCCTGGACTCATCAGATAGTCTCTAGCAAACGAAGGCACCTCGACCCCGGTCAGCTCGACACAGCCTAATGCCTCGAGCACCAGCGCGTCCAAGCCGCCTTGCTCAAAGAGGTCCTCCGAGCAAACCGGCAGGATCACTCTGCCCATGGCAAGAAGCTCGCGGTTCCTGCGCAGGTCATCGACGTATTTTGCACGGGCAGCGCGGACAGCGTCGCGTTGCGCGGCGTCGTCGGGGGCAGCCGCCACCGTCTCCAAATCGTAGTGGCCGCGGCCGTCATAGTTAAAGCCCACCGGCGCTACTGCCAACTCGATGTCCGGCACGCGCGAGGTCGGGCAACCAAGGTCTACGAGCTGCGCGGGATTTACGTATCGCGTGTTCAGGCGCAACTCGCCGAGGCCATAGCCGCCAACGGGCAACGGCAGCGTGAGCATCGTTGCCAGCACCGCTTCCATAGGCGACCACGCGTTGTCGGCCACATACCCTAAGGCCCGAATCGCATCTTCCTTACCGGGAAGGTATGTGCACGCGTCGATAAACGCGCGGATTCTCTCGACCGACGTCGCGGGAGGAAGGCCAAAAGACACGTCCCCCATCATGGGGTCGCGCGGGTCGCGGCCAAAGCTGCCGCACAGCTCATACCCCAACAGCACTAGCACGGGAAAGCGCAAATGCCCTACCAAGTCGACGAAGAGCAGCTCAGGGCACGGTATCGCGATGTTGCCGTCGACGTCCACAAACGACCCCGGCGCGATTCCGGCGCCGTAGACGGTGTTTCGAACGAACCCGGCGCGCAGCCTATGGGCGGAATCGGGCACCGCCACATCCAAAGGATGTTCCTTGCTCGGCCGTTCGGACATCATCAGCGCTTCCAGCGGCACCATGCCCGCCGTCCAACGCTTGCGCGGCGACGGGTCCGGGACCGGCGCCGCGGTCCTTCTCTCCAAGGCCGAAGGATAACGGCGGCGCACGTCGCGCAGGATCCTTAAGGCATACAAACCGCACACCGCGAGCCGCATAGGCGCCCTCCAAAAAAGAAATAACGCACAAGTTCGTGCAAAGAAGCGCTTCCAAACACGTTCTAAGCATGAACTTGTGCGTTATTGGCCTAGCGAGAAACGCCGAACGGCTCGGCAGGCGCCTTAGTCGACCGAGGTGAGGCCGCTCTTCGGGCCCTGGACCTTGGACCAGGTCTGGGACTCGAGGCCGTGGAGGGCGATGAAGCCGCGGGAAGCGGTGTGGTCGAAGGTGTCGCCCTCGTCGTAGGTGGCCAGGCCGTAGTCGTAGAGGCTGTACGGCGAGCGCATGCC
>CAVDXJ010000389.1:0-2295 GCA_963612765.1 Oscillospiraceae bacterium | reverse complement strand
GCACTTCACACCATGCCCCCACATGCTCGCGCAGAAGGTCGTCGTCGACGGCGGCCAGGCGCACGCGGCCCAGGGCACGCGGCAGCGGCAGCATAAGGCGGTTCGTGCGCTTGAAGCACTCGGCCTTGATGGCGTCGATCAGCTGCGCGGCGTCGACCTTGGCCTCGACGTAACCCAGGCCCAGATTGTCGAGAAGCTCGTCCTGGGTGAACATGTCGTCGACGCTCAGGTCCTCAAGACCAACCGAGAGACGCGCCGAGAAGCGCAGGGACTCGGCCATGATCGCGCTGGCGGGGACGTCATCGGCCACCAGGCCGCGAAGGGCGGCCGCGAAGACCTGGCCGTAGGCAATGGACTGGCGAATGGCCAAAGAAGACGAGGCCACGACCTTGCCACGGCTCTTGATCGTCTCGGAGAGCTGCTCGGCAAGCGCGTTGGCGTCGCCGGCCACGATGTCGGCGACGCGGTCCCACAGCTTGCTCACGGCCTTCTCGCAATCGGACATCGCGGTGGCTACCATCAAGGCGCGGGCGAGAAGAACGTCGTCTGCCGGGTTGTCGTCGCGGCACAAGACGTCCAGGTCACAGATCTCAAAGCGCGTCTGGGAGTCCAAGCCCACCATGGCCTCATGGCCGCAGACGTTAAGCGCGCGCGGCGTGGCGCCGGCCACGACGGCCGCACTTAAGGTAAGGGGCACCTGGACCAGGGGGACGCCCGCGCACCACGTGGGGCACACAAAGGCCGCGACCGAGAGGGCGTCGGTGTCGCCCACGGCAACCACCAGGTCGTCCGAGGTGATGCCGGCGTCTGCCAGGGCGCCCATGAGCTTGGCCGCGCCCTCGACCGAGCGGGCCTTCTCGCCACCCTCAAGCTCAAGCTTGTGGACAAAGAAGCCCTGGTCGGTAAGGCCGCGGCGCAGGCCCTCGACCATGTCCTCGGGAGTTCCCGGCTCGATGGCCAGGGCACAGGCCTTGGGCCTGCCCACGATCGAGCGGATGTCGTGAGCCATGTCGGCGAGAAGGCCGGCGCCCACGCGGGCGTCCATCGAGGTGCCGCGCAGCGTCACCCACTGGCGCTGGCGGGTCACCTTGGGCGCCTCGGGCTCGGGCTCAGCGACAACCTCCGGCTCGGCCTCAGCCGCGACCTCCGCAGCCTCAGCAGCCTCTGCGGCCTTCTCCGCAACCTCGTCTACCTGGGCCTCATTGGCCTCGCTCATAGAAGTCCCCTTTCCCAGAGCATGCGGCCGCACTCCTGGGCCACCTGCTCGAACGTTTGGTTCCTGATGTCGATTCTAATGTCGGCCGCCGCCTCGTAGAGGGGCCGGCGGTGACGGTAGAGCTCGGCCGCGTGCTCGGCGCTGCCCAGGTCGGGGCGGCGCTCGGGGCACCTGATCTGGCGCAGCGAGTCGGCCAGGTCGCCGTCCAAGAAGACGATGGTACCCATCTCGTGCATAAGCTCGCAGTTAAGCGGGCGCTCGACCACGCCGCCGCCGCAGCTCACCAGCAGCGATTTTCTCTGCGCCAAGCGGCGGAGCTGGACAGTCTCCTCGTCGCGAAAGGCGTCCTCGCCGTCCTCTTCAAACACGCGGGTAACGGACTTTCCCAGCTGCCGCTCGACCATGCGATCGGTGTCCACGCTGGGACGATGAAAGAGGTTGCCTAAGTTACGGGCCAGGGTAGACTTGCCCGCGCCGAGAAACCCCACAAAAAAGATGTGGTCACAGCCCTCGTGCACAATATATCCCTGGTCTTGCCCGTACAACGCCAAACTCCCTTGTCTTGTTTATCCGCACACGATTCTATCAGTCATGCGAACCCACAAGGAAGCGCGCCCCAACTTGTAAAGATTGTTTACGAGGCCCGCGTCCTTCTTTATGAGGCCCGCGCCCCTCTCCGCTACTCCCCTTCTTTTACGTTTTGGGGCTTGTCGGAAATCTTAGACCCCTCGCTTTTACGTTTGAGCACTTGTCGGAACCCCAAGGCCGCAGATCTGCACATTTGGGGGCTTGTCGGAATGAAATTGTTCCGACAAGCCCCAAATCATAAAGCGAGAAGATCTTTTGCCTCCGACAAGTCCTCAAACGTAAAACGTTGGAACCCCTAAGGGCCGCCTACTCGCCCTCAAAGGTGTGACCGTGCAGGAAAACCGGCTCGAAGAGCCTAAAGATCTGCGTGTACCACAAATCACGCCGGGACTGCGGGCGCACCAGAATCGTGCGAACGCCGGCCAGGTTGCCCGACGCCACGTCGGTAAAGACCTGGTCGCCCACCATAACGGTTTCCTCGGGCGCCACGC
>CAVDXJ010000388.1:0-2299 GCA_963612765.1 Oscillospiraceae bacterium | reverse complement strand
TACATCTCCAGCGGCGCGCAGGAGAAGCCCCAGCGCGGCGAGGTCGTGGCCGTGGGCGCCGGCAAGCTTAACGAGAAGGGCGAGCGCGTGGCCATGGACGTTAAGGTTGGCGACCAGGTCTACTACGGCAAGTTTGGCGGCAACGAGGTCAAGGTCGACGGCGAGGACTTCCTGCTCCTTCGCGCCGACGACATCTACGCCATCATCGAGGACTAGCTCGCGGCGGCTACCCCGCACGGGCTTCTCGCCTCTTACTAAAACCCCTGACGCGGGCCCGCGACTTACCTGCGTCACCAGAAAGGACTAATTACTATGGCTAAGGACATTTACTTCGGTACCGACGCGCGCGCCAAGCTTGCCAAGGGCGTTAACACCCTGGCCGACGCCGTGACCACCACCATGGGCCCCAAGGGCCGCTACGTTGCCCTGCAGCGCAGCTACGGCGCCCCCACCATCACCAACGACGGCGTTTCTGTCGCCAAGGAGATCGAGCTCAAGGATCCCGTTGAGAACATGGGCGCCCAGCTGGTGAAGGAGGTCGCCACCAAGACCAACGACACCGTGGGTGACGGTACCACCACCGCGACCCTGCTTGCCCAGGTCATCGTCAACGAGGGCCTGCGCAACGTGGCCGCCGGCGCCAACCCCATCGCCATCCGCCGCGGCATCGACAAGGCCGTCGACGCCGTCGTCGAGCAGATGAAGAAGTCTGCCCAGCAGGTTTCTACCAAGGACCAGATCGCCTCTGTCGGCACCATCTCGGCCTCTGACCCTGCCGTGGGCGCCAAGATCTCTGACGCCATGGAGGTCGTGGGCAAGGACGGCGTCATCACCGTCGAGGAGTCCCAGACCTTTGGCATCGACATCGACACCGTCGAGGGCATGCAGTTTGACAAGGGCTACATCTCGCCGTACTTCGCCACCAACAACGACACCATGACGGCCGAGCTGTCCAACCCCTACATCCTGATGACCGATCAGAAGATCTCTAACATCCAGGACATCCTGCCCATCCTCGAGGCCGTCCAGAAGCAGGGCTCCCCGCTGCTCATCATCGCCGAGGACGTCGACGGCGAGGCCCTGGCTACCTTGATCCTCAACAAGCTGCGCGGCGTCCTTAACGTCTGCGCCGTCAAGGCCCCCGGCTACGGCGACCGTCGTAAGCGCATGCTCGAGGACATCGCCGTCCTCACCGGCGGCCAGGTTGCCATGAAGGAGCTTGGCATCAACCTCACCGACGTCACCGCCGAGATGCTCGGCCGCGCCAAGTCGGTCAAGATCTCCAAGGACAACACCACCGTCGTGGGCGGCGCCGGCTCCAAGGAGGCCATCGAGGAGCGCATTGGCCAGATCAAGTCCGAGATCGAGAACACCACCTCTGACTTCGACCGCGAGAAGCTCCAGGAGCGTCTGGCCAAGCTGTCCGGCGGCGTTGCCGTCATCAAGGTTGGCGCTGCCACCGAGTCCGAGCTCAAGGAGATCAAGCACCGCATCGAGGACGCCCTGCAGGCGACCCGCGCGGCCGTCGAGGAGGGCATCGTCGCCGGCGGCGGCGTGGCGTTCCTGGCTGCTTCCTCTGCGCTTGACGGCGTCGAGACCGTTGACGCAGACGAGAAGATCGGCGTCGACATCATCCGTAAGGCCCTTGCTGCTCCCGTGAAGAAGATTGCCGACAACGCCGGCTTCGAGGGCTCCGTTGTTGCCGAGAAGATCAAGGGCATGCCTGCTGGCCAGGGCCTTGACTCCGCCACCGGCACCTACGGCGACATGATCGAGATGGGCGTCCTGGACCCCGTCAAGGTTGCCCGCGTGACCCTGCAGAACGCCGCTTCCATCGCCGGCCTGATTCTGATCACCGAGGCCACCGTGTCCGACGAGCCCAAGAACACCAACATCGAGGACGCCATCGCGGCCGCGGCTGCCCAGGGCGGCCAGGGCGGCGGCATGTACTAAGCCGGCCTAAAGGCTCGCTTGCCTAACTGGAACTCGATTCCTTAACGGCGGCCCCCGACCTTATGGGTTGGGGGCCGCCGTTTTGCTGTGCCGATTTGCATCCGGCTGATTTATCCCATGGTAAAACTGGATTTGCTGAGTAGCCGGGTGATTTTGTATTGCGCTCAACTGGGAAAACGTTGGAGATGCCTCGCGGGATACTCGGTGAATTCAGTTTTACTATGGGATAAGTCGCGTGAGTTTACGCTGGCAGGCCTGCCGGATCGTCGTTTGGCCGTGGAGACCTGCTTCAAAAGGTTAAATGAACAAGGTGTTTGCTGTTCGGGGACGCGGGCTTGGCCTAACC
>CAVDXJ010000387.1:0-2316 GCA_963612765.1 Oscillospiraceae bacterium | reverse complement strand
CCTTCGATGTCCATGTCCAGGTCGGCCGCCGCGCCCACGCGCCGCTCGATCGTGACCGTGGCCGCCGTGTAGCGCGTGGGGTACTCGGTGATCCGGGCGCACACCACGTCGCCGGGCACAACGCCCAGGCGCGCCGGGCTTGTGTCCTCGGGCACCACAAAGAAGTCGCAGCCAATGCGAGCGTCCAGCGGCACCACGGCAAACAGCGGGCCCGCATCCTCGAACTTGCCCAAGAAGGTCTCGACCGCGCGCTGCTGCACGTCGTGGACAATGGCGCGGCGGCCACCGCGGCCGTCGGCGAGAAAAACCTGCGCCTCGTCGCCGTTCATAGCCTCGCGAAGGCCGTGGGCCGCCACATCAAAGACCCCTTCGGGCGTCTCGACCACGGCACGCCCCGGGCGCAACACGCGAATCGTACCCGTGAGCAGGCGCTTCGCTTTTCTCGGCCCCTTAGTCGAGCCTCGGCGGGTATTTCCTTTGTGCGGTCGCTTGCGCGCCATCTGCACTCCTTGTCCTAGATAGAAAAAGACAGACACCCGCAGCTAGCTGCCTTGGAATGTCTGTCTTTAGAGTAACGCGTTAATGGTTAGTACCGGGTAAGGGATTGTAGCACACGCCGCGCGCCTCACCCAAACACCCGGCACCCGACGCCGCTAGACCTTAAGGTAGCGGCCCATCGCGATGGCCGAACCAAACAGGCCAATGACCACGCCAATGGCCAGAAGCAGCCCGTACGTACCGTACATCACCTGGCTAGAGATGCTAAACGTCAGGAACTGCATGCTGTACGAGAGCCTCTCCAGCAGCGCGGCCGAGCCAAAGTGCAAAGCCACGATGGCCAAAAGGGCGCCCAGGATGGCCTCCAACGTGCCCTCAAGAATGAAGGGCCCGCGGATGAAGCTGTTGGACGCGCCTACCAGGCGCATGATGCCGATCTCGCGACGGCGAGCCGTGATGGCCAGGCGAATCGTGTTGTTGATGAAGACAAACGACACGAAGGTAAGGAGAAGCACCAGGGCAACAGCGGCGATGCGGATGTAGTTGGCAACCGAGAAGAGCTTCTCGACGGTCTCGCGACCGTACTGGACGTCGCCCGCGGGGTTGTCGGGCTTGTCGCAAACGGTCTGGAAATCAGAGTCGTCGATGATCTTCTGCGCCATGGCCTCGACCTGCTGCGAGTCATCAAGCTTGATGACCAGCGAAGCCGGCAGGGGGTTCTCGCCGTCCAGGGCGGCCGCAGCGTCGGAGGCGTTACGGTTGGACATCTGGGACTTGTACTCTTCCAGAGCCTCGTCCTTGCTCTTGTAGGTCACCGACTCGACGTTGTCCCAGCCGGCGATCTTCTTTTGCAGGGCGTTGACATCGTCCTGGGACGCGCTGTCGGACAAGAACGCCTGGATGGTGACGGAGTCCTCGACGCTGCCCACCATGTTGGACACCATGGCAGAGCCCATGACAAACAAGCCGATGATGAACAGGGACAAGAAGATGGTGACGATAGCGCCCAAGACGGTGGACCAGTTACGGTGGAAGTGCTGGCCGACCTCCTTGAACGAATAACCAATGTTAGAGGGCACCATAGTAGCCGTAGCCTCCCTTCTCCTGGTCGCGAACGACGTGACCCGCCTCGAGGGCAATAACGCGCTTGCGCATGTTGTCAACCATCTCACGGTCGTGCGTGGCCATGATGACGGTGGTGCCGGCGCGGTTAATGCGGTCGAGGAGCTTCATGATGCCCAGCGAAATCGCGGGGTCGAGGTTGCCGGTAGGCTCGTCGCACACCAGCAGCGGCGGACGGTTGACCATGGCGCGGGCGACAGAAACGCGCTGCTGCTCGCCGCCAGAGAGCTGGTCGGGGAAGTGGTCCATGCGCTCAGACAGGCCAACAAGGCGAAGCACCTCGGGGACCTGGGCCTTGATGACCGAGCGCGGCTTGCCGATGCACTCAAGGGCAAAGGCCACGTTCTCGTAGACCGTCTTGTTGGGCAGAAGCTTGAAGTCCTGGTACACGGTGCCGATCTGGCGGCGCAGGTACGGGATCTTCTTGTTGCGCATCTTAGTGAGGTCTTGACCTGCGACGATGACCTCGCCGTGGGTTGCCTTGAGCTCGCGCGTGATCAGGCGCAAGAACGAGGACTTACCCGAACCGGAGTGGCCGACGACAAACACGAACTCGCCCGGATAGATATCGAGGCTGACGTTGTCGAGAGCAGGCTTGTTGGGCTGGGCCGGATAGATGAGTGATACGTTTTTGAACGACACGGTAGGCACACCGGTGCGCGGGACGGCGGGCGTGTTGTCGTCTGCGAGAGGCGC
>CAVDXJ010000386.1:0-2321 GCA_963612765.1 Oscillospiraceae bacterium | reverse complement strand
ACATAAAGCGAGAGGGCCCTCGAGCTTCCGACAAGCCCCCAAACGTAAAGGGGAAGGCTGCCGGGGTTCCGACAAGCTCCAAAACGTAAAGGGAGGGGCCTGGCGCTGGCGCGGGGATGTTACGAGACGGGGTGAAAATCGCGGCGGGCGGCGCGGGCGGGGTATTCTCGGCTGGTCAAAACGCGACGAGACGGAGGCCCCATGCAAGATATCGAGAAGACCTGCAGGTTGACGCTGGTACAGGCCGAGCCGGTGATGTTCGACAAGGAGGCGTGCGTCAAGAAAGCCCTGCGCCTGATCGGCGAAGCCGCGGCGCAGGACCCCGACCTTATCGTCTTCCCCGAGCTCTTTATCCCCGGCTACCCCATTGGCATGACCTTTGGCTTTAGCATGGGCAAGCGAGACGAGGGCGGCCGCGCCGATTGGAAGCGCTACTACGACGCCTCGGTGGTCGCGGGCGGCCCCGAGTTCGACGCCCTGGCCCAGGCCGCGCGCAAAACAGGTGCCTACATTAGCATGGGCTTTAGCGAGCGCGACGCCGTGAGCGGCACCCTTTACAACAGCAACGTCATCTTCGAGCCCGACGGCTCCTACAAGGTCCACCGCAAGCTCAAGCCCACCGGCAGCGAGCGCGTGGTGTGGGGCGACGCCGACAGCGACTACTTCCCCGTGACGCAGACACCGTGGGGCCCTGCGGCCAGCCTCATCTGCTGGGAGAGCTACATGCCGCTCGCGCGCGTGGCCCTCTACCAAAAGGGCGTCACGATCTACATCTCGCCCAACACCAACGACAACCCCGAGTGGCAGTCCACGATCCAGCACATCGCGATCGAGGGCAAGTGCTTCTTCGTGAACGCCGACATGCTGGTGAGAAGGTCTTCCTATCCCGCCGACCTCAACGAGGCCCAGGTCGTAGCAGGCCTGCCCGACATCGTGTGCCGCGGCGGCAGCTGTATCGTGGATCCGTACGGCCACTACGTGACCGAGCCTGTTTGGGACACCGAGACGATCATCTACGCCGACCTCGACATGGCCGCCGCGGCCGCCTCGCGCATGGAGCACGACCCCGTGGGCCACTACGCGCGCCCCGACGTGCTGGAGCTTATTGTTCACGAGAAGTAACGTCGCCCTCTTTTGACCCGGCTGCCTTGGTGGCCGGGTCTTTCTCGGCGCACTCCCCCGCCTCGCGCTCACGGCGGCGACGGATGGCCTCGACGGCCGCCCGCAGCGCGGCCTCGTCCTCGGCACGGGCTACCTCCTGGGTCGAGCGCACGAGCTTAACCACCTCGACGACAAGAAGAATGCCCAGCGGCGCCACGATCAGCGGGAAGAACAGCAGCGGGTTGGAGAGAAGCGACGCCACGACGCCCACCCACGCGCAGACAAAGACCACACGGCCCACGACGTTTTGCGGCGAGACCTTCTCGGTATCCTCAACGCTATTGGCGTCGCCTTTAGTGCGAATGCGCAGGTCGTCGCCCGTTCCCTCGATCGCGACGATGCGGTGGGTGTTGAGCGAGCCCTCCAGGGCCTCGTTGGTCGACCTAAACGTGATGACGTCGCCCACGGCAAGCTGAGAGGCGTCGACCTCCTGTACCACCACGAGCGAGTGCACCGGGATCGCAGGCTCCATGCTGCCCGTCAGGGTGCGCAGGAAGCTGTAGCCGGCGATGCTGGGCACCTCGCCCGCCGGCGTGAACACGACGCTCAGCAAAACGACGACGGCCACAGCAATGACCAGGCCGGATATGACGTTGACCACGCGCAGGAGAAGCTTCACGTGCTAATCCTCGTCGTCCGCATCGCCCGCATCCAGCTCATCGACGTCGTCGACCTGCAACCCGCGCAGCCTCATCGCGATACGGCGAGACAAGCTGTTGAAGTCGGCGCGCCTCTGCGCGTGCACACGGGCCTTCTCGGTCTTCTCGAGGTCATAGATGAGGGCCGAGATGCGCCCCTGCATGTCAGCCTCGACGCGGGCAAGCTCGGCCTTGTGCTCTTTGGCGGCCTTGGCGAGGGCGGCCTCAAGCTCGGCCGCGACGGTTTCCTTGGCGGCCTCAAGCTCGGCCGCGGCGGTTTCCTTGGCTGCGGCAAGCTCGGCCGCGGCGGACTCGCGGGCCTCGGTCAGCTCGGCGGCATCGGCCGCGCGCTGCTCCTCGAGCTCGGCGCACTTCTCGTCAAGGGATGCCTGGGCAGCACCGAGAAGGACCTCTGCTTGGGCTTTCTGCTCGGCCAGCTGCTGGTCAAAGGCGGTCTGTGCCTCCTCGGCCTTGTGACGGGCGTCGTCTTGGGCGGCGGCAACGTCGCGCGCAGCCTGGGCC
>CAVDXJ010000385.1:0-2325 GCA_963612765.1 Oscillospiraceae bacterium | reverse complement strand
GAGTGGCGCTTTTTGCCGCACCCGCCCAATGTGCCGCGCTCAACCGAGTCCCAGCAAAACCTTAAGCTGCTCGGATATCGAAGCCATCACATCACCGGCAAGCACGCCGATACGCTGCCCCAGCATGGCCCGATCAACGGTGACGACCTTCTCGGTCATGACATAGCTGGGTTTCGACAGACCGTTGCCCTCATCCGGCTCAACGTAGACACGCGTCGGCATTTCTTTCGAATCGTACGTAGTGAGCAAGCATAAAATCACCGAATCAAACGACTCGACCGCATCGTTTTGGACGATAACAACAGGCCGCGCCTTGCTCGCGCAACCCCGGTCACGCAGGGTCCAAACCTCACCGCGTTTCATCGATAAGCTCATAAGCCATGTTGGTGGCGAACTGCGTCGCTTCCATCTCGTTGTCAAAAGGCTCGACAACGGGATCGGCTTGGAGGCTGATGCTAAACGGGAAACCCTTGGCCCGATTGAAAGCCGAGATGAACATGCGCATAGCATCGGCCGGCGTGGTGCCGAGCGTTGCCGTCAACTCCCTGAACATCTTCCCCTGCTCCGCGTCCACGCGCGTGGCAATTTGCACAGCAGCCATGGCACCTCCACTCAAACGTTGACAGTCAATAGCATTATATACCGTTTTGTTGAGTTTTGATATAGAATCAAAATTTAGAAGAACGCGTGGTCACCACGATTTTTGGCGCATTACTCGCCGATGACCAGGTCGACGAGGGTATCGATGTGCACCTGCATCACGTCGAGGTAGGGAACCGGCAGCTCCACTTCGCGAAAGATCAGCGGCAGCTCGGTGCAGCCAAGCGCGATAGCCTGGACCTGCTCGTCGGCGATGATGCGCTCGGCGATTTCCTTGAACGCACGCCGCGTCTCGGGCAGCACGCGACCAAACTCCAGCTCCGACTCGATTTTAGAGCCGATGAATCTCTTCTCCGCGTCGCTTGGCACCACGACCTCGATCGAGCGCTTGGCAAAAGAGGACTGAAAGAAGTCACCGTCCATGGTGGGCAGCGTCCCCAACAGGCAGATCTTTTGGTAGCCCCGCGCGACGGCGAAGTCGCGGGCGCTGTCGACCATGCTAACGAGCGGCACGGGCGATGCTTTGGCCAGCTCATCGAAGACGATATGCGGCGTAATGCCCGTCAAAGCACCAAACTGAGCGCCCGCGGCGGCCAGGTTGCGAAGGCCGCTGAGCAGGTACTGCGTGAGGCCGTCGTAGTTCTTCTCGCCGCAAAAGCCCAGGACTTCGAAGACGCTCAGGCTCTCGATGGTCAGGTTTGGGAAGAAGCTGCGGCCCAGCTTCTGCTGAACGCCGTATTCGACCCCCCCTGTAGTACTCGATGGTGGACTCGGGGCCCGTGCCGCCGATCAGTCCAAGCTTGTTCATCCTCGCACCTCGCGTTTCTTCCCGGGCCCGTTTGGGCCGTTGCAGGCACCAGTTTACTAAAGCCCGGCGACGCGGCGCGGGTTGAGGCGAGAAGAGCCCTCTGCAAAACGACGAGATGACCTCCTTCGAAGCAAGCGACAGCTGGTAACCTGGCGACGACTGATTGCGCCTTCGCCGTCGCGTCCTGGTCGCATGAGGGAGCCGTTGCGAGCGGCGGCGGGGCGGGTGCGCGGCTTTAGATTTTAGGGCTTGTCGGAACTCCCCCTTTAAGTTTTGGGGCTTGTCGGAACAAAGACTGTACGTCTAGGGACTTGTCGGAATGAGATGGCCCCCAGATTTTCCGACAAGTCCCTAATCATAAAGCAGCGGCGAGAAGAGTCCCGGCGCAGCAAAGCGGGCAGCGCCGAAACCGGAACCGCCCGCTTGTCATAACAGGTTGCGTTGCCAACCCCGCACGCTAGTCAAGCATGATCAGGTCGCTCTTGCCCTTAATCGGATAATGGGCGCCGCAGGTTGTGCACTCAAGCCACATTGTGACCTTCGTTTTAAATAGCCAGTAGTTGATGGACTTCATCCCGCGTTTGAACTCGGTACCGTTGCACTTGGGGCACTGATACTTGTGGCGGATATGGGGATCCAAGGGAAACTCATCGCTATCGCCGCCGGTCGCCTGGTCGAGATCCTGGTCTGCGAGCTGCTGCTTCTTCTCAGTCATGGCTACACCTTTCGCCCTGGGTCTTCGGTGGCTCCCATACTAGCACGCCACATGGCCGAGACCGCGATAAACTCGCTGGTCAACACGTTGTTCAGCGGTCGCGGCCTCAATCCCCGACGATGTCGCCGCCCACCCTCGTTGACGGGACCTAAATCGCAGATTGTGGGCGAATTGAAGCGCTTTATCTGCGATTTAGGTCCCG
>CAVDXJ010000384.1:0-2333 GCA_963612765.1 Oscillospiraceae bacterium | reverse complement strand
GCGTGGCCGTACTCGCCCACCTCGGGGTGGAAGACTTTGCCGCCCAGGGTAACGGCCGTGATCTGGTGGCCGTAGCAAAAGCCCAGCACCGGCACGCCCATCTCGTAGATGGCCGGGTCGACGCGCGGGGCATCGGGCTCGTTGACAGAAGCGGGGCCGCCCGAGAGGATCAGCGCGGACGGCTTCATGGCCGCCAGCTCGTCTGCGGGAATGTCGCACGGCACGATCTCTGAGTAGACGTTGAGGTCGCGCACGCGGCGCGCGATCAGCTGCCCGTACTGGGCGCCAAAGTCGAGAACCGCAACAAACTGCTTGGACTTAGCCTCGCTCATATGTCCTCCGTTTTTCTCGGTAAGAAAAGATGGTCACAATTGGTCAAAGATTCTAGCAGCTTCACGATAATACGGCAGGCCAGCGCCTAGTTTTGTGGGCAATAGCTGCATTTATGCCTCCCTCCACGAGGCAAACACGCGCTTTGTATATGATTTTGGGTTGCTTTTTCGCAGCACCCGCGGCCCTCCCAGTGGGCCGCACGCATGGCAAACATGACAGAAAGGGCCCTCTTGGCTGGCAGGAACAACCACAGGCGCATGAGCAGCGCCGAGCAAGCCCGCATCTCCCAGGGTAGGCACCCCCAAAGCCGCAGAAGCGCCGGCTACAACTCGCGCAGCAACCAGGTTCCCCGCACCACCGCGGCACCCTCGCGCGGCGGCGCGCAGATGGGCGCGCAGGTGCCCACGCGCTCGGCGGGCGCCGGCGCCTACACCGAGCGCCGCAAGAAGAAGAGCCGCAGCACCATCCTGCGCACCGTCATCATCGTGCTGGTCGCGGTGCTTGTCGGCGGCGGCACGGCGGCCGCGCTCTACATCAACGACATCTCTGCGCGCCTCACCAGCGGCCTCAACTCCGAGCAGTCCTCGGCCCTGCGCGAGGTCCTGAGCGACGACGTGAGCCTGGACGACCCGTTCTACATGCTCCTTCTCGGCGTCGACAAGAGCCAGGAGCGCCTGGAGAGCGGCGAGTTTGGCTCCAGCGACTCGGACTACCGCTCGGACACCATCATCCTGGCGCGCATCGACGCCCCCGCCCAGAAGGTCACGCTTGTCTCTATCCCCCGAGACACGCAGGTCGACATGGGCAGCTACGGCACCCAGAAGATCAACGCCGCCTACTCGCTGGGCGGCCCGGCCCTGTGCACCCAGATCGTCTCTGAGCTGGCCGGCGTCGAGATCTCGCACTACGCCGAGGTCGACTTCGAGCAGCTCACCAACATCGTCGACACCATCGGCGGCATCGACGTCGACCTGCCCATCGCCGTCGTTGACGACATGGCCGACGTCGACCTGCCCGCCGGTGAGCAGACCATCAACGGCGCCCAGGCGCTTGGCCTGTGCCGCAGCCGCCACAACTACGACGATTACGGCGGAGGTGACTTCTTCCGCGCCGCCAACCAGCGCATGGTCATTGGCGCCATCGTAAAGAAGGTCTTGGCCCAGGACATCGTGTCCATGACCAGCACCGTCTCTAACCTGGCCAACTCCGTCACCATCGACGACACCTGGAGCGCCACCGACATCCTCAACCTGGCCCTGCAGTTCAGGAACCTGGACCCCGACAACAACATCTACTCGGGCCAGCTGCCCACCATCTCTTCTTACGAGAACAGCCTGTGGTACGAGAAGGTCAACACCACCAAGTGGACCAAGATGATGGAGCGCGTGAAGAACGGCCAGAGCCCCTACGAGGACGAGAGCGAGGACTTCACCCGCGGCATCGCAGGCACCACTGGCAACGGCGTCTACACCTCTGACACCAACGCCGAGGATGCCACCTACAGCGGCAGCGTCCTGGTCCTCAACGCCACCAGCATCCAGGGATACGCGGCCAACACCTGCACCACGCTTAACGCCAAGGGCTTCACCGCCACCGCAGACTCCGACTCGGACACCACGCGCACCACGTCGATCGTGATCTACAACGGCAGCAACCTGGGCAAGGCCAAGGGCGTCGCCGACAGCCTGGGCATCGACACCGAGTCCATCTCGAAGAACGACGGCTCCCGCTCCACCAAGTACGACGTCATCGTCCTTCTCGGCAGCGACCTATCCTCCACCTTCGCATCGAGCTCCAACTAGTTTTCTTTTCCCTGTTCTTGGGAAGCCGCGCATCGAGTTTTGTACGCACTGCCCTTGCACATGAAACAGCCCTTCCGGTTCAATTTGCCGAACCGGAAGGGCTTTCTTTATATATGAGAAGGTCCCCGGCCTCCCTCCCCGGGTTTCTCTTCACGCGCAGTTCCGCATGAGCCGAAGGCCACTTAATGTGGCCTTCGT
>CAVDXJ010000383.1:0-2335 GCA_963612765.1 Oscillospiraceae bacterium | reverse complement strand
GTTCTCTGCGGCCGCAGGCCCCCTCGCGGAGAAGTACCGCGGCGAGCTCGTGGCCTTCACGCAGGGGCTTCTCGCCAACGGGGCTGAGCTTCCCAAGGACGCGGCGCCCGCGTTTGCGGGCACGTTCAAGACTTGGTCGCGCGCAGACTCCCAGAAGCTAGCCGAGCTTTTGGGCGAGGTACGGCGAGCCTTCGAGAAGTACCGCCGCGTTGTGGAGGACAACGGCCCCTTCGCGCTGCACGCTGTGGGCGACGCGGAGACGGGCGAGAAGCTCGCGGAGTGCGTCGACGAGATGCGCGCGGCCAACGCCAAGCCCTACCTCGGCGTTCTCGACGACGACTTCATGGACCACGTCAACGCCTTCTGGCTTGGCTTCTGCAAGCTGGGCCGGCTCTGTGAGGACAAGGCACAGGTCAACGTTACGCCGCTGTTCAGCTACTTCAAACTTTTGGCGGACCGCCTGTCCGCTGCCGCCTGCGGCTGCGAGCTCGGCGACTTCGACGTCTTTACGGTGCTTGACGCACTGAGGGAGGAGGACTAGGTATGAAGCTGATGGTATGCGCAGACCTTGGCGTGGGCACGCTGCCTGCGTTTGACCTGCCTGCTGCCGATGTGATGCACTGGCAGGAAGATAAGGTCGATTACCTGGGGCGTATTCTTGCCGATGCAAAGGGGCACGGCGCGCAGGCCTGCTTGATCGCGGGAGGGCTCTTTGCCAAGGGGTTCGTCGCGCAGTCGCTTTACGAGGCTGCGATGCGGGCGGTTTCCTCGAGTGGGCTGCGCGTGCTCTATGTGCCCCTGTTTGATGAAGCCGCGGACCTCGAGGCCCGATGCGGGCACGTTGACGGCTTTGAGGTCGTTGCCGAGAAGGACATCCTGGACAAGTCCGGCATCGCTTTGCGGGACATCGATGAGCTCACGGACTTTGCCGACGTGGCGGACGCTTGCGAGGTGCCGACGTTCGCGCGCGGCGCCTCGGGCCTCGCGCTCGCTTGCCGCGGCGTCGTGTATCGACTTGGGCCCCTGACCTGCGACGCGTTTGGTGCGGATCTTCAGTGCGGTTATGCGCTGGTCGATGTTGACGCAGCCGAGCGGACCTGTTCCGGCTTCGAGTGGGTGGACGGTTCCGCGCACCGCCTTGTGACGGTTAAGGTCGCGCTCGACGAGCCGAAGAGCGCCGACGAGGTCGCGATCGCGGTGGGCAACGCGGTTAAGGACATGGATAGGGGTTCCTGCCTGCGCATCGAGCTAAGGGGCGGTATCCCGCTCGGCACGTATGTGGACACGGATGACCTTGCCCGCAGGCTGGCGGCGCGCTTCCGCTATGTGGAGATAGCCGACTACTGCGACCTCGGCCTCGACGTGGAGGGGCTTGCGTCCGACGTCTCGCTTCTTGCCGAGTTCGTGCGGCGGGTGTCCGATGACGACTCTCTGAGCCCAACGGAGAAGACGAGGGTCCTGCGGTGCGGGTGGAACGCCCTCAACGGAAAGGAGCTCGCGGAATGAAGCTGCTTGATTGCCACATCGAGAACTTCGGCGCTTTCCATGATTTTGACCTGAGCTTCACCGACGGCCTGAACGTGGTTATGCAGCCCAACGGCTGGGGGAAGACCACCCTGGCCGCCTTCGTCAAGGCTATGTTCTACGGCTTCGACGGCAAGAGGGTACGCGACGTCTCGGAGAACGAGAGGCTTCGCTACAAGCCTTGGCAGGGAGGAAAATACGGCGGTTACCTTGACTTTGAGGCCGGCGGGCGCGAGTTCCGCGTTACGCGAAGCTTCGGCGACACCCGTTCTAGGGATGGGTTCAAGATAGTAGACCTCCGCACGGGCACGTCGGTGGCCTCCGAGGTGGGCGAGGACCTGGGCGAATGGCTCTTTGGGATCGACGCGAACGCATTCCAAAAGAGCGTCTACGTTGTACAGAACGGCATCGCTTCCGGCGCCTCGACCGCGAGCCTGCGAAACCGCCTGAACTCGCTGGTAAACGAGGCGGACGATGTCATCAGCTTCGACGCTGCGCTCAAGACGCTCGACGAGCGCAGGAAGTTCTACAAGAAGACGGGCGACCGAGGAAGGATCGCCGAGATCTCGACGCAGATGGCGGGTCTTGTGAGCACAGGCACCCGCGCCGCCCGCGAGATCGCGAGCCTGAAGGAGATGCAGGCACATATCAAGGAGCTTGACTCCCAGATCCTGGATGCGGACCGCACGATTGCCCAAATGGAGAAGGCGGCGGAGGAGGAGCAGGGGAAACGCCAGGAACGCGAGGCGCTTCTCAAGGTCCGCGACCAGCTCCGTGGGGAAGCCGCGGCCGCGAGGGCATCATATGAGAC
>CAVDXJ010000382.1:0-2342 GCA_963612765.1 Oscillospiraceae bacterium | reverse complement strand
AATCGCGCCCCTTGTATTCGAGCGCGACGCCGCGAAACGGCATCATCGCCGCGTCGCCATCCCCGGCGAGGAACAGGATGTCCGGCTTTCTCACATGATTGGGGAAGACCTCGCCGAAGTCCGACGTGATCAGCGATTCGTTCATCGACGTGGGCACGATGCCGTAGCCGCCGAGACCTGGCCTGAGGCCGAACCGCAGAGAGGTCTTCGCTTCCTGTGGGGAGGCGGCTCCGCTGCAGGCATGTCGCAGCAGCGTGCGCGCCCTTTCGACGCCTCGCATGCCGCGGAGCCAAAGGAGCTTCTCGGAGAGACTAGCCTTCGTTTCGGGCGGCTCAAACCGCTGGGTCATTCCTCCTGGCGCGGACTTGCAAATGCCGTATGCCCCAAGAAGCTCGCAGAGCAGCATGATCGTCTCGAGGTCCTCGAATTCTGCAGCGAGCTGAGCCGCTATGAGGGCTGGGCCCGCGCAGTAAACATCCTGGGTCAGACGAATGACCGAGCGGGGAGGCAGTATGCCGGAATGTATGTGTGCCGAGACCTCATGCGTGCGCATGCGCGCCTCCCGGTTGCATACGAGGACCTCTATCTTGGCCTGAGGAAGATTGCCTGTGGCCTCAAGGATGGTCGCGGCTTGCTCGAGCTCATGGCCGGCCGGTTTCGAGCTCGGCGCAGACAAGGCTGCCTCCTCTGCCGTGAGGGCGGCCTTATTCAGGAGCGGCGAGCGCAGGGCCTCAAGGGCGCTTATGTGGGAAAGTAGGATGCTCATACCGGCTAGAATACTAAAACCTTAAGCAAACAGCTTGCATGAGCAGCAAAAAAGATAAATGCGCTGACAGTATGCTGACGGATAGCCGACGGTTCGCCGACGTGCCTTGTGTGGGTTTTCAACAATTGGCAGGACAATGCCCCCGTCAATTTGCGGAGAAAACGCCTCTTTGAGCCGGGCTCTTCGGGCGTGTGTTCACGGTTCCTCCATAACGAGCCGGATCGCTGCGAGCGGGCGTTCAAAAGCCGGCCGAATACCAATCTGAAACTGGCTGCGCTTCGTAAAACCGCCGGGTACCACTACGGAGGAGTGTGTTGCGTGATGAATGCCCCCAATACCACCACAGATTGGTATTGGGGCCGATAAGAAAGCGGGCGCGCCCCGGGAAAAACGGTACTCGGCCGCTTCCCGGGGCGCGCCCGCCGCGACGCTTGCGCGAACGCGCTACTCGAGCTCGAAGGCGCCGGTGTAGAGCTGGTAGTAGTAGCCCTTCTTGGCGATGAGCTCGTCGTGGTTGCCGCGCTCGATCACGTGGCCGTGGTCGAGGCAGATGATCACGTCGGAGTTGCGCACGGTCGAGAGGCGGTGCGCGATGACGAACGTGGTGCGGCCCGTCATCAGGGCGTCCATGCCGCGCTGGACGATGGCCTCGGTGCGGGTGTCGATGGAGCTCGTGGCCTCGTCGAGGATCATCGCGGGCGGGTCGGCGACGGCCGCGCGGGCGATGGAGATGAGCTGGCGCTGGCCCTGGGAGAGCTGCGCGCCGTTGCCGGAGAGCATCGTCTGGTAGCCGTCAGGGAGGCGACGGATGAAGTCGTCGGCGCCCGAGAGCTTGGCCGCGGCCATGCACTCCTCGTCGGACGCGTCGAGCTTGCCGTAGCGGATGTTGTCCATGACGGTGCCCGTGAAGAGGTTCACGTCCTGCAGGACGACGCCCAGGGAGCGGCGCAGGTCCGACTTGCGGATCTTGTTGATGTTGATGCCGTCGTAGCGGATCTTTCCGTCGGCGATGTCGTAGAAGCGGTTGATCAGGTTCGTGATCGTGGTCTTGCCCGCGCCCGTGGCGCCGACGAAGGCGACCTTCTGACCCGGCTTCGCGTAGACCGAGACGTCGAAGAGGACCTGGTGGTCGGGGGTGTAGCCGAAGTCGACGCCCTCCATGCGCACGTCGCCGGCGAGCGGGGTGTAGGTGATGCTGCCGTCCTCGTGCGGGTGCTTCCAGGCCCAGTCGCTCGTGCGCTCGGGGCACTCGACGAGGTTGCCCTCGTGGTCGTACTTGGTGTTCACGAGCGTGACGTAGCCGTGGTCCTCCTCAGGCTCCTCGTCGAGGAGCTCGAAGATGCGCTCGGCGCCGGCAAGTCCCATGACGACTGCGTTGATCTGCATGGAGATCTGGCCGATCTGGCCGCAGAACTGCTTGGTCATGTTGAGGAAGGGCACGACGACGGCGATGGAGAGCTCCATGCCTGAAAGCGACACGTTGGGCGTCCCGCTGGCAAGAAGCACGCCGCCGGCCAGGGCCACGATGACGTAGATGAGGTTGCCGACGTTCATGAGGATCGGCATGAGGATGTTG
>CAVDXJ010000381.1:0-2346 GCA_963612765.1 Oscillospiraceae bacterium | reverse complement strand
GCCTTTTGTGGGGCACCTACGTCAACATGCGCATCTTCCAAAACCGCAACCGAACAATGCGCGACGCGAAGTTACTCATCATCCCCTGGGCAATCGAGGCCGCGGGCGTGCTGGCCACCCTGTGCGGAACCGGTTTCCTCTTTAGCATCTCGGCAGACAACGTCTACCAGCGCGGGCCCGGCGCGCCCATTGGCTACGTCTCGCTCATGATTTACTTCGCCTACAGCACCTACGTGGTGCGCCACACCCAAAAGCGAGGCGTCAACCTGCACTTCTTCCCCATCCAGTACTTTGTGGGGCCGTGCATCGCGGGCGTCGTGGGCCAGTTCTTGTTCTACGGAATCACGACGTCGTGGATCTCGGTCGCGGTTGCGCTGACCTTTGTCCAGATGCAGATCTATGCCGAGAACATCTACCGAGACGCGCTCTCGGGCCTCTTCAACCGCCGCTACCTTGACCGGATGCTCGAGAAGCTGGGCACGGGAGCCGCGCGGGCAAAGTCGCTCTACGGCATCATGATGGACATCAACGACTTCAAGACTATCAACGACACCCTGGGCCACAGCACCGGCGACCGGGCCATCTACGTGCTGGGCGATACCCTCTTTAGGTCCATCCCCGAGGGCGCCATAGCCCTGCGCTACGCCGGCGACGAGTTCATCATCCTTCTCCCCGATGCAGACATCGAGAAGACCCTTGCCACCATGGCGGCGATCCGGGCCGCGCTGACGGCCCTCAACGACTCGGGCAACGAGGCCTTCACCCTCGACGCCGCCATGGGATATGCCCAGTTCAACCCCGGCGACACGCCCGAGACCTTCCTTCGCCACATGGACGAGAGGATGTACGAGCAAAAGCGGGCGTTCCACGCGGGGAAGTAATAGCGAGTCATCGCCGGGGTGAAGCCAGCCCTCCGGTTTTGTCTCTGTGCTCAAACAGTCCTGGTTCGCACGGAGGTGACATTAGGTCACCTCCGGCTCATGCGGAACTGCGCCATAGACAAAACCGAAGGACTGTCTTCACCCAAGCAAGTAAAAAAACGTGCGCCGACCTGGGAGAAAAGGTCGGCGCAGTTGGGAAGAGGGGCAATTTCAATCGCGGCCTTGCCGGGCCCGCCGCCTTACGCAGCCGTGCGCTTGCGGTAGCGCTTGATCGCCACGAAGCCCAGCCCGGCCAGGATGACGACGCACGCGGCATCGGTGGCGTACATCACGTACATCCAGGTGGGGGTCACACTCGCCGGGTCACCATCGGCGTAGCGCCAGCTGTTGACCGCGGTGTAGAGGATGTTGTGGCAGGCGCGGCGCATCTGGATGACCGCGGTGGCCGAAAGGTCGGTCACGTAGTTGGTCGTCTCGGTGGTAGCCAACATGATGTCGGTGCCGCCGCGAATGAGCTGGTCGGCGTTTTGGTAGCAGTAGTTGGGGCCGCTAAAGTAGTCCGTCTCGACCATGCCCTTGAAGCCCCACTCGTCGCGAAGGACGGTCTGGTTCAGGGCCAGGCTCGCGCTGGAGTAAGTGTTGCCCACGTAGTTGAACGAACCCATGACGGCCTGCGCGTCACCATCTGCCTTGATGGCGATCTCGAAGGGACGCAGGTAGATCTCACGAATGGCCTGCTCGTTGGACCAGGTGCACAGCTGGCCGTTGCGCTGGGTCTCCTGCTCGTTCAGGGCAAAGTGCTTGATGAAGGCGTAGACGCCGCGGTCCTTGGCGCCCAGAACCTGCTGGGCCGCCTGCAAGCCGGTGAGCACCGGGTCCTCGGAGAAGTACTCGAAGTTGCGGCCGCCAAAGGCAGAGCGGTGGATGTTGACAGACGGCGCGTACCAACCAGAAACCTGCAGCTCGTGAGCCATATCGCCGATCGTCTCGCCGTACTCGCGGGCCAGGTCCTTGTTCCAAGAGCACGCCAGCGCCACGTTGCAGGGCAGGCCGATCGAGCTCACGCCGGTGAAGTTGTCCTTCAGGGCCGCGGGGCCGTCGACGTCAGAGAGGCGGATCTTGCCAACAGAGTCGATCGCTGCGTTGGAGTAGCCGCCGTTGGCGATCAGGTTGTTCATGTCGTCAACGGTCAGCTCGTCGAGAAGGTCGTTCCACTTCTCGTCGTCGTAGTCAACGCCGCGCAGGTCATAGAGGCGCAGACCATTGTTGGCGCCCGTGGTGGGCATCTGGTCGTCGGCGTTATCGAACTTGGTGGGATCGTAGTTGCCGTTGTTATAGTAGGTGGCCTTGTACTCGTCGGACATGCTGTAGTTGGTGGGGGCGGCAGTGGCCTCGTCGTAGTTGGCAAAGCCGTTGGCGCGCGAGAGGTACGTCAGGCCGCCGTTGACGTCGTCGAAGGCGTTGG